>JAHDEO010000001.1:34562-40727 GCA_020628725.1 Saprospiraceae bacterium | reverse complement strand
GCTCACGGGCTTGGGTATCCACGCCAACTTCAATACGCTCTACATCATCCTGCCCGTCGGGATTAGTTTTTACACCTTTCAAACCCTCAGTTACACCATCGACATCTATCGCGGCAAGCTCCAACCCACCGACGATCCTGTCGCATTTTTCGCCTTCGTCAGCTTCTTCCCCCAACTCGTCGCCGGACCCATCGAACGCGCCTCCAATCTCCTCCCACAATTCCATAAAGAGAGAACATTTGACTTCATCCAAGCCCGCGATGGCGCACGACAAATCCTCTGGGGCTTATTCAAAAAAATCGTTATCGCCGACAATCTCGCGCTCGCCGTTGACCCGATTTTTGCGAATTACGGCGAAATGTCCGGCTCGGCACTGCTGCTCGGACTTATCTTTTTCGGCTTCCAGATTTACTGCGATTTTTCGGGTTATTCCGACATCGCCATCGGTACGGCACGACTCTTCGGCTTCCGTCTGATGACCAATTTTGCCTATCCCTTTTTCTCGCGCGACATCAGCGAATTTTGGAATCGCTGGCACATTTCGCTCTCCACGTGGTTTCGCGATTACGTCTTTATTCCGCTCGGTGGCAGTGGTCGCGGCAAGGCATGGAAACGCATTTTTGCCATCAATATCGTCATCACATTTACCATCAGCGGCTTGTGGCACGGTGCCAATTGGACTTTCCTCGTATGGGGCGCACTGCACGGACTTTTTTACCTCCCCCTCATCTTTTTCCAACGCAAACGCGGCACCCAAATCATGGGCGGAAAAGGCTGGCTACCCAAAGCCAGTGAATGGCACAAATGGGCAATTACTTTCGCTGCCGTCACGCTGACTTGGGCGTTTTTTCGTAGCCCGTCGATAAGCGATGCGATACAGTATCTTGCAGGAATTTTTAATACAAGTTTGCTGTCTTTGCCGCCGTACAAAAATTTTATTCCCTACGTGGTTTTTCTTTTTGTGGTTGAATGGTTTAGCCGACACCAAAAATATCCATTGGAAAAATTACCCTTTGCAAAACCTGTCCGTTGGGGGATTTATTTCGCTTTATTAGCTGCGATAGTTGTGTTAGGTGATTTTTCGCAGAAGGGAGAATTTATTTATTTTCAATTCTAAACGTAACACCGTAGCGTAATGCCTCCGGCTTGCGCCTGCGTACTACATGCACAAGCGAGACGCATTATGCTACGGAAACGCAAGCCGGAGGCATTACGCTACGGTCATTTCAAATGTCAAAAAAATATTCCATGTTAAAATATTCATTACTGATTTGCCTGCTAATCACAGCTTGCAAAACGGATAATTCAAACCCCGATACCCCTAAAAAATCCAACCCAATAAAAAAGATATTCTACCAAGCCAAAGTCCATGATTATGCGCCAATATCCATTCCTGATTTTTTTGAAAACATCATAAAAAATCACGAAAAAGACTACGCAGAAATCATCGAAAACGAATACATCAATGTTTGCAAAGAACGCCAAATCGACCACCGCGATTCCACGACTCGACGACATTATTATGCCATACGCATGTTGCACGATATGTTTACGGGGCAATCGGCGAGCAACTGTTCGCGGGGTTATGCGTGGAATATTCCGTACATGTGGCATTGGATCACACCGAACCCGCGTCACGAAATTTACCTGAAAGCAACAGATGAATTATTAAAAGACATCAAGCCACCGCGAGAATTTGGCAAGTACAATTCGGTAGCGGATATTGACCGCACGCCCTATTTATTTTTAAGCGAATTATTTGCCGAACAACCCAAATATTACTCTAAAGGTTGTGGTGATTTTCCACTTTCGGTTGGTGTAGTGAACGTGAAATGGCGTTTATCAGCCTCGTTTCCTTGTTGGATTATACGGGGAAAGTGAAGGCAGAAGGCGGTCACAGTTGGTCGGAACTCATCATCGCTGCGCCACTCACCGATGGCACCACACAAAATTTTCTCGTCCGCGTGGATAATACCTTCGACAGCGTATATTGGGAAAAAATCAGCCCCACCGACCTCCAAAAATGGCAGCAAAACATGGGCGATTCCAACACCCAACGTTGGTACAACAAAAAAGCCCTTTCCAAAACTGAACAGCAAAAAATCAAGAAATTTATCGTACCGTCCGCCGTCTCGAAGGAATTGGAAAAGGACTTTGTGAAGTATATTAATGAGACGATTCGGACGGGTGTGATTTATTAACAAAAAGTGTCGATAGACACGTCTGATATGGTAGCCCCAAGTTTCAACTTGGGGAATGTAAAAGCCCACCCAACGGAGTGTCGTAGGCACGATATGTCCATCTCAACCTCACAAATCAAAACATAAAATTATCGTTATTTCCAATCCAAAATACCCACATTATGGCAAACGCGTATCATCAAATTTATATTCAAACCGTTTTTGCTGTGAAATATCGTAATGCTACCATCAACAAAGAATGGAAACACGATTTTTTTGCGGTCATTGGCAATCTTATCAATGAAAACGGTTGTAAAAATTACATTGTAAATGGCGTAGAAGACCATGTGCACTGCTTTTTTGGATTCAAACCATCTTTGGTGCTATCTAAAGTCGTGCAAAGTGTCAAAGCAAAGTCTTCCAAATGGCTTAATGAAAGTGGCTTGTTGGAGCATCGTTTTGAATGGCAAAAAGGATATGGCGCGTTTTCGTATAGCAGATCGCAACGAGATGATGTGATTAAATATATTCAGCAACAAGAGCAACATCACAAACACATGACATTTCAGGAAGAATGCCTCAAAATTTTGGATAAATTCGAGGTGAATTATGACGAGGCGTATATTTTTGAAGTATTGAAATAGGGTGATTGATTGGGATGTATCGTGCCTACGGCACTCCGTTTGGTGGGGCGTTGCCTCCCCCCAAGTTGAAACTTGGGTCTACCATATTGGTCATGTCTAACGACATTTTTTAGAGATTTCCATGCAATCTTTCCTAACAAATCTACTCGCTTTCCTCGCCCTCTCCGCATTGCTGCTATACGGCTTATACCGATACAGCACAACGATAGTGGCAGAAGAAGACCTATCGAATCACTACTTGGCGGCTTCGATAGACCGTCATGCACGGGCAGCTACGCTTGACAAGCCGCGTGTGCTGTTTATGGGCAATTCCAATTTGGCTTTTGGATTGGATAGTGAATATATGGAACGTGAATTGGGTCGTCCGGTGGTCAATTTGGGTTTGCATGGGGCATTGGGTTTGAATTTTATTGTGGAAGAAACCTTGTCGGTTATCGAAAAGGGAGATGTGGTCGTGGTCTGTATTCCCTATTATTTGAATGAAGCGGGCAGTGGAAAAATGCTCTATACGATGAATCAGGTCAATCCCGAATCAAAGGCATGGACAAAGGGTGTGACGGCTTACGATAGATTCGGCTTTGCACTGGATGATGCCGTAAAACTAACACAAAAAGCTCGCAGACAAGGATTTAGAAAAAGAACTACCAAGAAAAAGAAAACCGTTTACCGCCGCAATGCTTTCAATGAATACGGCGATGTCATCGCACACACACGCATGCCCGTACCCGAAAAACGCAATCCGTGGAATCCGCTTTGGGATGTCGAAGGCTTCGATACACAGGTGAAAATTCTCACTGATTTTTACGAAAAAGCCCAAGCAAAAGGTGTGGCGAAAGTGATGATGGTGCATCCCGCTTTCATCAATTCTATGTACGAGCAAACGACCAAAGAATTGAAGATTTTGCAGGAATATTACGCTGAATTACCTTTTGAAGTTTTGGGCAAACCGGAAGATTTTGCCTATCCTGATAGTTTGTTTTTTGACACCGTTTATCACCTAAATAAAAACGGAAGAGAACGTTGGAATAAAGAATTGGTAAAAATATTAAAAAATAAATCTATGTAGAGACGCGATTAATCGCGTCTCTACCGTAACCATGTTATTCAATTCCATACAATTTGCCCTATTCCTGCCTGTCGTATTTGCGGCGTATTGGCTGATTGGGCGACGTAATATCCGTTTGCAAAACCTGTTTTTGTTGGCGGCGAGTTATTATTTTTACGGGTGTTGGAGTTGGAAATTTTTGTTGTTGATAGTGGTGAGTTCGGTGGTGGATTTTGTGGTCGGGCAGTTGATGCACGATACCGAAAAACCACTGCGGCGCAAGCTGCTACTCGCCATGAGTTTGGCGACCAATCTCGGCATACTTGGTTTCTTCAAATACTACAATTTTTTCATTGAATCTTTTGTCGAATTATTTGCGGGAATGGGCGTTGCACTCAACCCCTTTACGCTGCAAATTGTACTGCCCGTCGGGATTAGTTTTTACACCTTCCAAACGCTGAGTTATACAATTGATATTTACCGCCGCCAACTCACACCTACGCGCGACCCAATCGCGTTTTTCGCCTTCGTCGCCTTCTTCCCGCAACTCGTAGCCGGACCGATTGAACGCGCAAAAAGCCTACTCCCACAATTCCACCGCGAGCGTAATTTCGACGAAGCCACCGCTACGGAAGGCATGCGACAAATCCTCTGGGGTTTGTTCAAGAAAATGGTCATTGCAGACAATCTCGCGCCTGCGGTGGACGGGATTTTTACTAATTATGGCGAACTCAGCGGCAGCGTTCTCGCACTCGGAATTTTGTATTTTGCGATACAGATTTACTGCGACTTTTCGGGTTATTCGGACATCGCGATTGGTACAGCGAAGTTGTTTGGCTTCCGACTGATGACCAACTTTTCGTACCCCTATTTCTCACGGGATATTGGCGAATTTTGGCGTAGGTGGCACATCTCGCTTTCGACTTGGTTTCGGGATTATGTCTATATTCCTTTGGGCGGAAGTCGGGCGAGTAAAGGGCGACAGTTTTTCAATATTTTCGTGACCTTCGCAGTGAGTGGTTTTTGGCATGGCGCGAATTGGACGTTTATTGCTTGGGGTGTTTTGCACGGGCTGTTTTATTTGCCCTTTATATTTTTAGGCAGAAAAAAATACGGAAATATCGCAGCAGAAAATCGTTTGCTACCCTCGCTAGGTGAGGCGGGCGCGATAGCCGCGACTTTTGCATTGGTGCTGCTGGCTTGGACATTTTTCCGTACGCCTACGGTGACGGATGCGTTCATGTATATCGGTGGAATTTTCGATACGAGTCTATTTTCCATTCCTTCGGATTATCGCTTGCCTATCGTGTATGTGGTCGGGATTTTGGTATTTGAATGGCTGCAACGGCACAAGGTTTTCGCGCTCGACATTGCTTCGTGGCATGTGGTTTTACGTTGGGGAATGTATTTGCTGCTTGTTTATTTGATTTTGTTTTTGGGAACGGGTAAACCGCAGTCGTTTATTTATTTTCAGTTTTGATAGACTCTAAAAAAGTTATATATTTAGTCGGAAGTTTCCAATTTAGAACAAGTTATCTCACTCATAATTTTTAAATCATGCAATTAAAATTCAAAAGCATCACACCTGAAATTTACTCGAAGCTCCAACACGTCATGGGTAAAATGGGAGTCGTGATGGAAGGCGACAGTGGAGATATTACCACGAAAGGCATTAAAGGAAATTACGCCCGTAATTCCGACGATGAAACCCTTGAAATTAACATTACCAAAACCCCCATGTTGGTGCCCAAAAAAATGATTGCCGGACAAATTAAAGATACCATCACCAAAATGGGTGGTGAAGTTATCGTGTGAAAAAATTCTTCACAAAATTAGTCTTATTTACGGTGGTTTGCTTCGTCATTCCTGAGATGGCGATGCGGCTGTTTATTCCTAAAATTAGCCATCATCAAACCATCGAAAAAGCAGCACGGCTACTGCCGAAAGTTACGAAAAATACGATTCTTTTCGTCGGTGATAGTCGCATCGAATGGGGCATCAAACCGGACATCATCGAAGCGCAAACGGGCAGTCCGGCTATCAATCTTGCCATGCCCGGAAGCAACGGCTTGGATGTATTGGAATATTTGCGGAAAGAGAAAATTTACCCTCAAAAAATCATCGTTGGAGTCAATCATTTTGCCCCAACTTGGCGCAATTTTAAACGAATAAAAAAGTGGGAAAACAGTCGTTTAGAAAACCTGCAATTACAAACCGCATATTGGTTTAAACAACATTCTTTTTTCAAAAATAGATTTTGTTTACTTTATCAATTACAACTGCATTCCAAATTGAT
>JAHDEO010000001.1:0-34552 GCA_020628725.1 Saprospiraceae bacterium | reverse complement strand
TAAGCAATATTCTTTTTTGTACGAAAAAAAATCTATTGACGAATATCGCGCAGGCAATCCGCCGTTTTTCTTACATCATAATTATGATAAAAAAGGTGGTGTAATTGTTAAAGAACGTGGAGATTATGCAGCGCGTCAGCAATTTCAATTAGAATGGTTTAATAAACAAGTTGATAAATTTGACTTGGACTCACTCGCACATGTATATGCGCGTGATATGGAGGCACAGGCACAACATTTTCGGGCAAATGGTTCGGAAGTTTACGGTTTGGTGATGCCGATTTGCGGGGAATTGCAAGCCTTAGAAAATTCACCTGAAATTGATAGTGTTTTTTCCGAAATTAATTTTACGCAATATTTAAATTATCAAAAAAAATACGCGAATAATTCGGAAGAAATTTATGCGGACTGTTCGCATTTGACACCGCAAACGGCAAAGGAATTTTCAAAATTCGTAGCGGCTGCTTTAGCTGCCGACTAACTCATCACAAAAGCTGTGGGTTTAAACCCACAGCTTTTGTGATGAGTCCGTGTTCACTTAACGTCTTCACGACCTCTAAAATCTCCGAATAATACTGACCACTTCGATTAATAATATCAATTAAATCATGCTTCCCATCGGCGAGATTCAGCGTCCACATCATCGCGGCTACACGTAGGCGGGTGGAGGTGTCTGAACCAAGATTTGGATAGAGTCCGCGCTTACCGAGTTGCGGTTCGCAATGCGGCATTTGATTGATGTAGTAAGCGTTGGCTTCCAATAATTTGACAATATCCAAGAGGCGCAAAACAGAAGTTTCCATTGCTTCAAAGGAAATAAAATCTTTGTTATCTGCTGATGTATGATATTCGGGATAAATGTAATATCGCGTCCGCATCACCGACCCCATTGGCAGGTCAAAATGCGGTGAACAATACTGCCGTTCATCACTCCCAAGCGGGAAAAAATCTTCTGCATTGCAACCGATTTTGGTTTGCGCGAGGACGGTTTCAGCCGCACGGTCGGCGAGTGAAGTGAGTTGGCGACTTCTTTTGTAAGTGAATTTTCCGCCATCGCCAATGCAATTCAACACATATCCGGCGCGGAGTTTTTCTTTCAGATGTTCGCCATGTTGTGAGAGGTAATAAATCGCGCCAATCGTCTCCGGTAGAAAGGTAAAACGGTAGGTGTAGCGTGTTTTTCCTAATGATTTAATCGCTTGATAAAGAAAAGCTTGCACCAACGGACCACTCAATTCATTATTCGCCATCGAAGGGTGGCAGATATAGGTCGAAAACATAATTTCCTCATCTGTTTCACCCTCAATCACGGCATCTGCAATCGTCATTGAACCGTTTTTATCTAAGGTTGAATCAATAAACACTTCGTATTCACCTTCGGGCAAAGACATCAATTGATTATGCGTGAGGCAAAATCCCCAACGTTCCTTATAATAAGACGTGCGATACGGAATCCAATCAGGATTATCGGGCAGCGAGTATATATTTTCCTTCAATTCCGCCAACGACATTTTTGCATGAATCGGCGTGGAATATCCCAATAAATGCAAATTATTTTCCCGAAAATCCACCACGATATTGCCGTTTGGGTCTTTAATCCATGCTTCACGGGCGTTCCATTCAGGCGGCACGTTCCAATCAAAACAGGTCGTTCCACTTGGTATTTCATGTACTTTCAAATCCACCAATTCAGATAGAATACGGAGCGATTCGCGGTTGCCCTCGCCGGTCAAGCTGCGATTGAGTGACCATAGGCGGTCAAAGTAGTGTTCGAGTTGTTGTTGCATTTACCAAAAGTAAAAAATCAAAATAGAATAGGAGTACGGATAGTACAGATTTTAAAGATTTTTACTGATAAATCTATAGAAATCTCTCCAATCCGTTTCATCCGTACATCCACTACACTATGAATTTACTCGAAAAATTACCTACACCCAAGCCCAACATCAAATCATGGTGCGCCAACTCTCAAACGTCACCTGACACCTACGAGACACAAGTCTATCCAAAAATATCCATCATCATGCCCTCTTACAATCAAGGGGGATTTATTGAGGAAACTATACGTTCTATTTTACTGCAAAATTATCCTGCGCTCGAACTCATCATCATGGATGGTGGCAGTACGGACGAAACGGTGGACATCCTCAAAAAATACGATAAATGGATTAACTTCTGGGTGAGTGAAAAAGATGCCGGACAAAGCGATGCCATGAATAAAGGCTGGCGCAAAGCAACTGGTGAAGTTATTGCTTTTATCAATTCAGACGACTACTACGAACAAGAGGTGTTGGCGCGTGTTGGAAAATTTTTCGCTAAGGCGAAGGGTAAAAATATGCTACTCGGTAAGACCCGCGTCATCGAAAGTGATGGCACAGAAATCAAAGTCAAAACCCCATGCAATCGCTACTCACACCTCGCCGTACTTGGCGGAAGACACGCGATGCCCAATAATCCTGTCGGTTATTTTTATTCGCGGGAAATACAAGAAGAAGTTGGCGATTTCGATGTAAATGACCATTATTCAATGGATTATCGTTTTTTGTTAAAAGCTTTTAAATCAGCTGATTACATTTCGTTTGAAGATGCTGTTTTTGGAAATTATCGCTACGATGACCACACCAAAACTTTCAATAATAATCAAGCAAAAGGCAGTCAAGTTCGACTAAAATTACAACGAATGGCAGTAGAAGAGTCGGCAGTATTTGGCGAAGAATACTTGCGTTATCTTCAAAAAAGCCATGCGCTGACCAATCGAAAATTTGGTCTTACAAGCAGGCTTGGCATACGAAAAATGCTTACCCCCCGAATTAATAAGCAACTTGAAAAAATAGACGAAAAGTTACTTGCTCTCGAAAGAAAACCGTCATCCTAACGGCACTTACATTACAGAATATGGACAATCGACCATCGAATATTGATATTTGTTACATTGTTTCACACGGCTTTGCTGCTCGGATGGTGTTGCAAACAGGTTTGCTCAAACGTTTGCGTGCCGAAGGCAAAAGTGTTGCACTCATTACACCCGATGCCAACGATGAGAATTTGAAATTAGCCTGCGAAAGTGAAGGAATTACATTACACGAATTTCGAGAAAGCAAACCACGCTCCGCCAATTATAATCGGATGCGGAAATATTTTCTGGAAGATATAAAAAACAACGTTGCGCTTTGGGAAAAGTATCGAGTAGAAAAAAGATTTAATTTGAATCGGCGACTATTGGCGTATTTCGGTATGGCGATGTATCGTTTGAATAAGGTTTTTCCCTTCATTCGCCAGCGATTCAAAAAATATGAACAACAGTTTTTGGACATACCTGAAGCGCGTGAATTTCTCGAAGAAATTAACCCGCGATTGGTGGTGGCAACTTATCCGGTAGGTTTTCAAGAGGGGATTTTGCTGAATGCTGCGAGCCAACTAAATATTCAAACTTGTATTCATTTATTGAGTTGGGATAACATCACATGCAAGGGGCATTTTCCGGCATTGGCAGATAAATACATCGCTTGGGGACCTGTGATGGCAAACGAATTTCAAGAATTTTATAAGATTAAAAAAACGGATATTTACGAATGCGGCGTACCGCATTTTGATTTGCATCATCAAGTAAAAAATGACCCGAATATCGCGCCTTTTATTGAAAAACTGGGTTTGAATCCATCGAAACCTTACTTATTTTTTGCGATGAGTTCACCGCGTTTTGCGCCCTGTGAAATTGATATTGTGGAACATCTCGCAGGACAAATAGAAGCCGGAATTTTCGGAGAAAATATGCAACTCATAGCCCGCCCGCATCCACAAAATGTAGTCGGCAGCATGGCAGATAAAACTTGGCTCGGACGCCTTGATGCCCTTGTGAGTGACCGCGTAAAAGTTGATTATCCTCAACTCGTAGATTCCAAATTGCAATGGAGCATGAAACAGAGCGATATGATACGTCTGTCAAATATGTTATACGGTGCAGCGTGTTGCATCAATTCGGGTTCTACCGTGTCGATTGATTCATTTATGGTCGATACACCTGCTGTAATTACTGCGTTTGACGCGCATGAAGAACGCGATTATTGGTTCTCCGCGAAGCGGGTAACGGACTTTCCGCACATGAAAAAATTCCTTTCATTTAAAGGTGCGTCTATCTCGCGCAGCTTTGATGAATTAACCGCACATTTGAAAAATTACATCGAAAATCCCAAAGCCAACTGGGAAGCCCGACAACATGCCCGATACATGGAAACCGGTGAAAATGACGGACGTGCTACCGAACGTGTGTGCGAGGCTTTATTGGAAATTTTGGGAGATAAAAAGGTGGCACAAAAGAATCTGCGCCAATCCGTTAAATCCGCCTAATCCGCGTTCCATATTTACATTAATTTAAACTTAGACTTAAACTTGAGCTTAATCTTAAAAACCGATACCTACACCGTCCGCCACGTCCGCTTGGATGATGTGCCGAATATGCCTGCTTTCTTTCGCGAAGCCTATGGCGAGCAATCCGTTTTTATCAGTGAGCAATTTCTGAAGTTTTACTTTGGGAGTCCTTATATGCCAGTTGATTTGGCGACAAGTCTGTTGGCGGAGTGCAATGAAACGGGAAAAGTCGTCGCTTTTTACGGCTGTCGGGCGTACAAATTGCAATTATTCGGGCAAATTGTTTCGATGAGTCAAAATGCGAATGCTTATACGCTCAAAGATTGGCGACGGCGCGGGATTAGCGGCTCAATGGTCGATTACGTTCACAATAATAATGAAGGTAATTTGGCGATTGGCATGAAACCAAGTACGCGCGATTTTTATGCGAATGACGGTTATAATCCCTTCGGTGGTGACCCAATGCCGCGTTTTGTATTGAATTTGAATGAAAAAACATTTGAAATCATCGAACACATCGGTCAGGATTTAGGCATGGCGCATGAGCGCATTCCCGTCAAGGCTACCACGTCGATTTCCGATTCAAATATCATTCAAATTACGCCTGAAAATATCGACAAATTTCAAGCCGATTGGTACGTAGATTTGAAGGGAACGACGTATCGAGATATGCGTTGGTTAAAGCGGAGATTAGTAGCACATCCTTTTGTAAAATATGATGTGTATGGCTATGTTTCGCAAGGAAAAATAAAGGCATTTGCTGCCTTGAGAGAAGAAAATTTAGCTCCGCAAAATTATAAAATTCACCGCATCGTGGATATGTATGGTGTACCCAAACATATCCCTATGCTCTTGCATTATGCGGCGCATGAGGCGTATACGCGAGGTTACATTTACATAGATTTTGCGAAAATGGGTAACATTTATGATGCTCAACTTGCCGAGTCAAGTTTCACAAAATTGGAGCGACAAGACGGTGCACTTGTTCCCCTCGTCACTGCGCCGATTGAGAAGCGTAATAATCACGAATTTACCTGCATTCAAAGTAAAACGCATCATGAGGCTGTGCATCGTTTGAATTTGGATAATGCCTATTTCACACGAGTGGATTGTGACCGTGACCGTGTGGGGCGTTTGTGGCAAATACCGGAAGACTTGCGTTAGTGGATTTTCAAGGTATTTTTTTGTATTTTTGGAAAAAGAAAACAACTTAATATGAATATTGAGACGACTAAAGCGGCAATACATAAATTGGTAGATTCGACGGATTATGAGGCAATTTTAAATCATACTCATGCTCAATTCAAACGATTCAAAGAGATTCAGGAAACTCACACTGATAGGGTGTTTACGATTGAAGAATTAGAATTAATAGATGAGACATTAAACGGCATACCTGACGAAGTGTATGAACGCCAATTTTTTTTAGGAGAAAAACTCAATTATGAAGGCTTGACAGAAGAGGAACATAACGAATTAAGCAAATTGGTTGAGAAAACAGAAGCATTTGCAGTGGTGCGCTTAGGTAATTTAATCCAACTTTCAAAAATGTGGAACACTACCTTAGATGAGTTGATGAAATACTTTGATATTCGCCCCAAGCCTGATATTTATGCGTAAATATATCTCAGTAAAAACTCGCCGAACCATAAAGGAAAGAGCAGATTATCGTTGTGAATATTGCCTTTTGCCCAACTCGCACAGTCCCTCTACTTTTCATCTTGAACACATTATCCCACTCATCAAAGGCGGTAACAATACACTTGCAAACTTAGCTTATGCTTGTACAGGTTGCAATGAATTTAAATCCGCCAAAACCACCGCCATCGACCCCGCCACCGGAGAAAAAATCCCCCTTTTTCACCCAAGAAAAGACAACTGGAATGACCACTTCAAATGGAGTGACGACAGCCTACACATCATTGGCATCACACTGAAAGGCAAACTAAGCATCCAAGCATTAAACATGAACCGCGAAGGCTTACTCAACCTCCGTCAATTGCTCAAGAACGCCGGATTGCACCCACCAAAATAATCCCTAAATCTCTCAATTTACCCATTCACAAAATGAATAAAGTAACGATAATCGCCTATCACTACGTCCGTGATTTACAACACTCGCGTTATACTGCCATTAAGGGTTTGGATGTCCGATTGTTTGAAGAACAGGTGGCGTATTTGCAGAAAAACTATCACCCCATTCGGATGGAGGAGTTGATACATTCCATTGAAACGGGTGATAAATTACCGCCGAAAGCAGCCCTGCTCACCTTCGACGATGCCTATACCGACCACTTCAATTATGTGCTGCCAATTCTGTACAATCGCGGTTTGCAAGGCTCGTTTTATGTGCCGTGCAAAGCGATTGCGGAGCATATTGTTTTGGATGTCAATAAAATTCATTTCATACTCGCGGCTGCTACGGATATAGAGGTTTTATTAGAGAAAATTTTCAAAGATATAGACTACTACCGCGACGAATATCAATTAGAATCCAATGATTATTATATCAAAAAATGGATGACCAAACACCCAAAGGATACGCCGCAAGTAATTCTATTCAAACGATTATTACAAAAAGCATTACCTGCTAAATTGCGTGGTATTTTGGCAGATAAATTCTTTGAAGAAGTCGTTGGTATTCCACAGGAAATATTTAGTCGTGAATTATACATGAGTCCCGAACAAATACGCTGTATGCAATCAGCGGGAATGCACATTGGTAATCATACTTACGACCATTACTGGCTCAATACCCTTCCTGCCGAACAACAACGTATCGACATCACTAAGGCGCAAAATTTTCTCAAAAAAATAGGCGTAAATATGGACAATTGGACAATGTGTTACCCACACGGCGGACACAATGAAGACACGATGAATATTCTCGCAGAGATGGATTGTAAACTTGCCATCACGATTGATGTAAAAATTGCAGACACCACATCCTTCCACAAATACGAACTTCCGCGTCTCGATACGAATGATGTCCCTAAAGCCGTTGATGCACCCGTAAATAAATGGTTTGCCGAAGCGTAACACAGACATTCTTGTCTGTACGAAATTTAAATTTAAAATGCCAATCGTCACCATAATCCTCCCTGCGCACAATGCGGAAGACACCCTCGCCGATGCCATTCGCTCGTGCCTCGACCAAACCTATGATAATTATGTATTGTGGGTATTGGAAAATGGTAGCACAGACCGAACAGTTGAAATTGCGAAGCAATTTGAAGGTAAGAAAGTCAAAGTATTTTCATTGGGAAAAACCGGCTTTCAAGGCGCATTGACATGGGGATTGGAAAACGCTACGTCGAAATACATCGCTCGCATGGATGCCGACGATATTATGATGCGCCACCGTCTCGAATGGCAAGTTAATTTCTTGGAAAATACAGAGGGAGCGATTATGATTGGAACGCATTGTGCGTATCTCACGCCCTTCGGCAGCATCATCGAACGCAAACCGGGAAAGCCCGACCGCCAACTCAAAATTGAACATTTCAATACTCAAAATAAATCTATCCGCAAATATTTTGGTGACCCTACAGTCATGTTTAATCGTGAAGCAGCCATCGAAGCCGGCGGTTATGATGATGAATTTACGATAGGAGATATTCCGCTTTGGATACGTATGTTGAAAGTGGGAAAATGCTTTGAATCGAATGAAGTTCCATTCATTTACCGACTTAAACCTGCTTCTATGTCTCAGGGGTATAAACCTTTTTTAGATAGTATCAATATCCGTAAAAAATACGCACCCGAACAACTCGTCGATTGGCCCCAAAAACCACCCGCCGATTATCAAAGCAAGGACAGTTTTGCCTTTTGGCGACGCATCGCCGACTTTGCCCTTTTGACAGATAACAAAAAAGAACTCCGTAAAGCACTGGATAAAATGATGCAAGAACCCGTGCCATTCAAACAAAAAATGAAAGCTCTCGTAGGTTTTCGCTTCATGCCGGGTTTCAAAAAACGCATCCAACAAAAACATAATAATCTTGAATTCGTTCGTCGCCACGACTTAGAGGAAGTGTATAAACAATATCTTTAACCACAATACTACGACACCCCAACACCACAACACAATGAAAGAGACAATTATAGAAAAAAAGCGCAGTGCCTTTCGGCTCAATTTTCGGGAAGTTTTAGAATACCGCGAATTGTTATGGACGCTGACCTACCGCGATTTACGAGTCAAATACGCACAAACGGTTATCGGCTTTTTATGGGTATTCCTCAACCCCTTGTTTACGCTGATTATCCTGAATTTTGTATTTGGAACAGTCGCACAAGTAGATACGGGAGAAGTACCGCATTTGATTTATACCATCGCGGGTATGTGTGGATGGACTTATTTTCAGACGGTTCTTGGTTCGGCAGGTGGGTCGATTATTAGTTCGCAAAATATGATTAAGAAAATCTATTTTCCGCGATTGGTCATTCCGCTTTCCAAAGCCATTACCGCACTTATCAATTTTGGTGTTGTACTCGTTTGTTTGGCTATTATCATGTTGATTATGCGTTTTCCGCCGAGTGCGAATATCGTTTATAGTCCGTTCTTCATCTTGATGGCATTGGTGTCGGGCTTGGCGGGTGGTATTTGGATGAGCGCATTGACGATACGTTACCGCGATTTTCAACATATCACGCCTATGCTTTTGCGCTTGGGTATGTTCGTCACGCCGATAGCTTATCCGTCGAGTGCTGTGCCCGAAAAATATCAATTGCTTTATCACCTTAACCCAATGGCAGGTGTGGTAGAAGGTATGCGTTGGTGCCTCGTGGGAGGCGACCCGCCGAGTCAGTATGCTTACATTTCATTTGTGTTGATTACGGTGTTGTTGATTACGGGGATTTTCTACTTTAATAAGGTGGAACGGGTGATGGCAGATATTTTGTAGAAAACACCAAAACAAAGCGAAAAAACATCTAATTCAAAAAAAACATACCATGAAAAATATCCTTTTAGCGTTTCCTTTTCTGACTCTAATAGCTTGCGATTCTTCACAAAAAGCAACAGGACATTGGCATATCTATCGGGAAAACGACCGTTTTAAAACCATTTATTTAATGGATGTTGGGGAAGATTCCGTTGCTTATTATAGCGATCCATTATATGGCAAAAATGAAGGTTATTACGATGCGAGGGATAGAGTTTTAGCATTTCCCGGAGATTGTGGCTCCATGCAGTTCAAGTACAGCATCACGGGGAAGAGCATTTATTTGTACAATGAATATGGTAATTGGCGAGGTGAAAAATGTGGCGACAAATGCTGTACGCCAATTGAAGATTTCAAAATCAACCTCAAGTTTGATATTCAATTTCCTCAAGTGCAAAAAATGCGCGATAGCTTGCGTATTGTGGAGTTTGAAAACGATAGGTATAAAGAGCCTGTTATCTTGGGAAAGCTAAAGCCTGAATTTGATTACTTCTATGAAGATGAGGAAATCTTATTGGAACTTGGAGGAAAACTGGCAGAAAAGAAACACATTGGAGATTGGTTGGCTAAAGAGAGGTCGCGTTTACGTGAACAAGAACAGCGTTTCCTCTCATTTAAATTTATAGTCGATAAAGATATTTCACTAAAAGACTTAAAACCGATAGTAGAAGAATTTAGAAAACACGATGCCCCTAAAATATGGATTACTTGCCTTAAACCTGATTACATAAATCAAGAGGAGATGTTTGAACATGTGCGGGTTGTTGATATTGATTTGAATCAGGATTTGACATTGAGTGAAGTGTTGAACTAAATATAAAATTTGCATCTGAAAATGAAACGACTCAAAAGAAATACTCTTCTACTGTTTATTGTTTTATGTTGGATTTTAAATTCCTGCGATAATCAGCCGAAAGACAAATATTTATCCCAAAGAACACTCAACAAATATGCAGAAAAAGCCCAATTAATTGAGCGAAATACTGTATCCAATTCACCTTTTGATACGTTAATATACAATAAGGTCGTCGCTTATGACTTTGAGAGACTTGTAGAATCGTATGGTGTTGTTACTGAAGTTGATGGGCGAAAAAAATTTGCATCCAATATTTTCTGTCAAAAATCACTGAATCAAAAGCAAGTAGATTTTTTGACAAATTTTCTGGGTAGTAATGATACCTACGGTGGAAATTGGGCAGCTTGTTTTGAGCCTCATTTGGGGATTGTTTTTTACCAAGATGATGAAATAAAATGTGTCGTTAATATTTGCTTAGATTGTAATCAACTTATCTCGTCTGTAAAAATCCCTGCTCAAACATATCATAAAATTGATGAAGGAACAGAATATGAAGAACCATTATTTGGCTTCAGCGAACAAGGCAAGCAAAATATCATTGAGCTTTGTAAGGAGATAGGATTTGATTATGGGGAAAGGCAATCTATGGAGAACAAAACTCACCAGTTTCCGTAAAACCCTTCATTATACAGTGATTTGATTCAAAAATAATCGATAAAACGAATCACAAGTACACGAATCTCGACAATAGTGCAAAAATACCAACTCAACTACTCCCGTTCCGATTTTGAGCGTATCCTCCGCGAGGTTCTTCAAACCAATGAAGCCCGCGAAGTCAGGCAGTTTCAAGGCTTTATCAAGTGGCTGTTTTTAGCTTTGCAATTAGTGATTATCGGTGGCGGTGCGGCATTTTATTTTTTGAGAGTGAAAATGATTTTGATTGTAGTAGCTTTGTTATGTTTGGCAATTATTGGATTTATCCTCTTGCTCAATCAGCAAATCAAAAGCTCCACCAAGCAACTCAACCAACAAATCAAAGACTACCTCGATGCAGTAGAAGCCGGAGGCGATTACGAAATCAGCTTCGACGAAAACGGCATGACCGTGTACAACAAACTCGGCACACACCCTACAAAATGGAGCGACTTCACCCGTTTCGCCGACAACAAAGACTATCTCCTATTCAAACGCCAAACGACTGAAGAAGATATTTACATTCCGAAAAAAAGCCTGCCTGCGAATGTGTATGAAGAATTGGTGAAAATGGCAAAAACGTATGTTCGGGACTAATTTTGGATGAGTAAATTTTGAATAAAGTGTCGATAATTATTTTTCATAAAAAAAATCATGCGCTACATTATTCAAAATTCAAAATTCATCTTCGTGCTTTTAGTCTCCTTCGTGGTTTATTTTCTTTCTTGCGAAAATAATACATCACAAAAAATAACCATCGCCACAGCCGCCAATGCTCAATTTGCCATCAATGAATTGGTGGATACTTTCACCAATCAAACAGGTATTGAATGCGATATTATCGTTAGCTCTTCCGGTAAATTGACGGCACAAATAAGCGAAGGTGCACCTTATGACTTACTCATTTCAGCAGATATGAAATACCCCGAATCGCTGCACGCCAAAAGCAAAACTCTCGCGCCTCCACGTATATATGCATACGGGAAATTGGTCTTGTGGAGTAGAAGGGAGAATACAAACTTAAATATACAAAGCCTTCAAAATCAGGATGTAGAATATGTCGCCATCGCCAATCCTAAAACTGCTCCTTACGGTATGGCTGCCGTTGAAACACTTCAAAAACAGGGTGTTTACGATGAGGTAAAAAATAAATTGGTTTACGGAGAAAGCATATCACAAGTCAATCAATTTATCTATTTGGGTACGGCAGACGCGGGTTTTACAGCAATGTCGGTGGTGTTATCTCCAAAGATGAAAAACCAAGGCGTCTGGACTGAAATCGAAGCGAACAATCACGCACCTATCGCACAAGGTGCAGCCTTGATTAATCGAAAAGATACTCACGCTGAAGCCATTCGTTTTTACGAATTCTTATTTTCTCAAAAAGCAAAAGAAATATTACAAAAATACGGCTACACGACTCCGTAGCACGGTGCTTCCAGCCCGTGCCACGTAGGGCAAAATATATGCAAACACGGGCTGGAAGCACCGTGCTACAATGGAATGGTCTCCGATTATACTCACCTTCAAATTGGCGTTCATCACAACGCTGATTTTGTTTGTCATTTCGATTCCGTTGGCGAATTGGTTGGCATTCACCAAATCTCGTATCAAACCTGTGGTCGAGACGCTTGTGAGTATGCCTCTTGTATTGCCGCCTACGGTTTTGGGCTTTTATCTGTTGATAGTTTTTAGCCCGTCGAATGGTTTGGGGCGTTGGTTGGATGAGGTGCTCGGACTGCGTTTGGTGTTTTCGTTTGGGGGCTTGGTCTTGGCATCTGTTATTTATAGTTTGCCTTTTATGGTGCAACCGATACAGGCGGGCTTGAGCAATCTGCCAACTTCATTTCGAGAAGCAGCTTATACACTTGGCAAATCGCACCGCGAGACTTTGATACGCATCCTTTTGCCCAATATCAAACCCGCTTTATTGACGGGTGTTGTCCTCGCTTTCGCGCATACGATAGGAGAATTTGGTGTGGTATTGATGATTGGCGGCAATATTCCGGATAAAACACGCGTGGCGTCCATTGCTATTTACGATGAAGTGGAGGCGATGAATTATGGCTTGGCAAATGCTTATTCATTGTTTTTATTCGTAGTGACTTTTGCGATTTTATTGATAGTTTACGGGATGCGACGTAAAACGATTTTATAAATCGTCCTGCCCTATTTCGAGTAACGATTTGTAAAATCGTTTTACGTGTTTTTTTGTGAAAAATTCAAATAAAAATATCGCAAAACAGGACGCCAAACCAATCACGAATCACCAATCACGAATCACTACTAACCTACAAAAAAAACTACATGGTGCAGGCGGTGAAATGTTGTTGGATGTGCAAATGGAAATCCAAACAGGAGAAATTATTGCATTATATGGTACATCAGGAGTAGGCAAAACCTCAACATTAAGAATGTTGGCAGGCTTGATGCAGCCCGATAGTGGTTACATTCAAATTAGCGATGAAACGTGGTTTGATTCGTCCAAAAAAATTAATTTTGCGCCGCAAAAACGCGATGTAGGGCTAATGTTTCAAGATTACGCGCTGTTTCCGAATATGACGGTACGTGCTAATTTGGAATTTGCCCAAACAAAAAACACCGATAAAAAGCTGATTGATGAGTTGGTTGAGGCGATACAATTAGGCGATTTGCAGCATCAATATCCAACCAAACTTTCGGGCGGACAGCAGCAACGAGTGGCATTGGCACGGACATTGGCACAAGAGGCGAATGTATTGCTTTTGGATGAACCCCTTTCGGCGCTTGATTCAGATACACGCCATGATTTGCAAGATTTTTTATTAGCATTTCACAAAAAATATCATCCAACTATTATTCTTGTTAGTCATGATATTGGGGAAATTTTTCGGTTGGCAAATCGGGTTTTTGTATTGAAAAATGGAAAAATTACGCACACGGGTACGCCACTTGAGGTATTTGCTGAAGGCAATGAAAAGCTAATTGGTCGTGTGATAGAAGTCAATGAAATACAGGGTTTTGTAGCAATTTTAATTGGTAATCAAGTGGTCAGAAAGTCGTTGAATGAAAAATTTAATGAGGGAGATAAAGTGTTGATAGATATTGTTTTTTAATCCTAATGCGAATTATGAATCATGCAACTATGACAAGGTATAAAAAATCAGAACCATTTGTTGTTTTTGGTCCTTCTAAATCAGGAACAACTTGGTTACAAAAATTATTAGATAGCCACCCGGATATTCGTTGTCATTTTCAGCTATCTTTGCTTCCTATTACGACAGAGCATGGTTTATATGCTAAGGCAAAAGGTGTTTTTAACCAAAATAAAAGCCCGTTTAAAGGTGTATTTGAGAATGAAGAAACAGAAAAAAAATACTTTAACCGACAAAAGTATTTGCTACAATTACAAGAAGACATCGAACGAACCACCAATCAATTGAAAGTCGGCAAGTCTGAAATTGAACGAGGGCATATAGACAAATTCAGATACGAAACTTTGAAGGGGCTTTTTGAAACATTTTTATATGACAATCCAGACAAAAAAATCTTTGGTAACAAAGCTTATACTGACTTAGATTTGTTGTTCAAAATCTACCCCAATGCAAAAGTCGTCAATATCATTCGAGATGGACGCGATGTATGTGTATCCAAACGCTTTCACACCTTGCGAATGGGAGCGTATTATCATGGAGATGAAAAAAATAAATTGTTGTATCAATTGAATAACAGTGAATTAGGGAGGAGGGTTAGTCGTAAATTGTATCACAAATTGGGTTGGTTTGGCGAAGAAAGCTTCAAAAAAGCAGAAGATGAGGGACCACTTTTTTCGCAAGCATCACTGGAAAAAATCGCGACAGACTGGGCATTGGTAGTGCGATATATCTTAGATTGGCAAACTCGAAAACCCAATCAAATGCTACTCATACATTACGAAAAACTGAGGACACAAGCTGAGCTAGAAGTAGCCCGTATTTTAGCCTTTCTCGGTGCAGATAATTCAGATAAAACTGTACAGAAGATAGTAGATGAAAATTCGTTTTCAAAATTAAAATCCGACAGTAAAAACAGCTTTTTTAGAAAAGGGACAAGCGGTGACTGGAAAAATCATTTTACGGAGCAGGACATCCAATTATTCAAGCGCATCACAGGGGATTTAATGAAGAGATGCGGATACGAAGCCTAATAAACAATGTCTAAAAAGAGTTCATCTACCAAATTTGCGGCGCAAAATTTGGCAACAAAGCTGTTGCTTTTTCCACTTGGAATCATATCTTCCGTACTTATTGCCAGAATGTTGGGAGTAGAAGGGAAAGGTGTCTATTCTTTTGTAGCCTTATTAGCCTCAATGTTTATTCCGATACTGACCTTTGGCTATGGTGCCGGAGTCATCTATCAAATCGGAACTAAAACTTTCAGTGTAAAGAATTCTACCCTCACAAACATCATAATAAGCTTCATACAGGCGGCTTTCATTGCTATTATAATATCAAGTGCGTGGTATTTCGGATACCTTGGTAAAACGGGCGAACAAATCGGATACATAGAAATCTGCATTGTTGTTGCGCTCATTTTTCTCAATACGATATTCCAGTTTTCCAGCAAATCTATTCTTGCCGATTCGTGGTTCAAACTGGATAATCTCTTACAAATCCTCCGAAGAATCATTGTACCTATCTGTGTTGTATTACTTATTTTATTTTCGGAAAATAACGTGCGGGGCGGTTTAATCGGGCTGCTGGGAGGTGTCACAACACTACTCCTCATCCAACAATACAACATCTGGAAAAAATACCGCCCCAAATTCAGATTCAATAAAGATTTTGTCAAAAAAAGCTACACTTACGGCTTCAAAGGTTGGCTTGGAAATATTGCTATCAATGCCAATACCCGCATCGACCAACTCATACTCGGTGGTGTAGCCAGTGCAGAAGCACTAGGCAATTACAGTATTGCTGTTATGCTTTCTGAGTTAATTTGGATTATTCCTGCGGCACTTGGTCAAGTCATCTACAATCGTGTAGCAGGCGGTAAGAACCAAGCAGATAGCCTTGAATTGGTCAAAAAAACACATCGGATTATGCTAAGTTTTTTGTTGTTTTGCACCTTCTTAGCAGCACTTGTTGGTCCGTATGTCATTCCCTTTGTTTACGGCAGTGATTTTAGCGGTGCGATTTTACCTTTTTTGGTCTTATTGCCCGGCACGCTGATTATGGTTAGTACCAAGCTGCTGTCCAAATTATTTACAGCGTCAGGGCATATTGCAGTGACCAATAAAGTACAGATTATCAGCTCGATAGTTAGTATTGCCTTATATATCACACTCATCCCGCGTATGGGGATACTTGGCGCAGCTACCGCAGCTACGATTGGTTATACGATAGGAGCTATCGTATTTTGGTACTTTTATAAAAAAACTTTCTCAGAGCAACTTATTGAGCTTTTTCAAGTCAAAAGAAGCGATATTCAATGGGCATCCGAAAGATGCTTGTCTTTATGGAATAATTTGAGGAAATAAGTAACGACGAAATAATAAGTTCTGCATTTCGATGAGGTTATTTTGTGCTTAATTTTTCTCTTGGAAGCGGGAGTTTATCGGGATAAATGACTGATTTCAAGGGAAAAAGTAAGCGCAAAAGAAGCCGTCCAAATGCGGAAGTTATTGTTTTGTCGTTACTAAGCAGCAAACCCATTTAAGCATTTCATCATTTAAGCATTGTAGCATTGTCACAGGAGAAAGTCATGATAGTTGCCGGCTGGGTATTTCCCGGCACGGGCGGAACGATAGCGGTACTCAATAATATAGTCGAATACTTTTCACCGGAAGAGGCGATATTGGTTGGGCGTCCACACTTGTTGAATGATAAGCAACAATGGGGAACACACCTGCCCAAGCTGTACCATCTCAACCCGCTACTTCCACCTAAAGGTCGTACCAATAAATATCGCCGACTGCTCGGCATGAGGCGCGTAGAACGTCGCCTCAAGCAGATTGCAAAAGCCGAAAATTGCACACGTATATTGTCGATTTTCCCTGATGAATTTGTAATGCGAGCAGCATGTAATGTGAGCAAACAACTGGATTTGCCCTTTTACACTTGGTTTCACAATACTTATCTCGACAATCGACATGGTTATTGGTTGAAATTAGCAGAGCGTTGGCAACCGGAATTTTTCGACCATGCAAAGGTCAATTTTGTGATGAGCGAAGGCTTACAGAGTTATTATCGAGAGGTCTATCCCCACATCAAATTTGAACCTTTGGAACATGGATTTGTCATCCCGGAGGTCACATACCAAGCACCGCCACAACCGAAGGGCAAGATAAAATTCATGTTTTCGGGCAGCCTCAATGAATCGTGTATGGATGCTTCCATTCGCTTATTCAAACACATCATTGCCAATCCTGATTATGAACTGCATGTATTTACAAGCAACAATAATTTTTTAGACGAATACGGCATCACGGGACAAAATGTCGTCCGTTACGGCTTTGTCCCCTGGAGTGAATTTATCAAAAAACTACCCGAATTTGATGTGATGTTATTGCCGCATGGCTTTGACGGCGGACAAACGGACGCTGAGTATCGCACCATTTTCCCTACACGTACGATACCCTTGCTTTACTCCAATCGTCCGATATTGGCACATAGTCCGGCACATGCATTTTTGAGTGATTTTTTGAAAAAACGTGACTGCGCCGAAGTAGTAGAGGTCAAAGATGCCCAAGCAATTCAAACTGCGATTGATACACTCATTCACAATGAAAATCGTCGCAATCAACTCGTCAAAAATGCGATTGATACCGCAGCATTTTTCGATGTCAATCGAATCGGAAAAAAGTTGAAGAGCATTATTTTAAAATAAAAACATCAGCAATCAACACATCAATACATCAGTACGATAATTCGTCAACTCAACAACTCGACAGCTCAACAACTCGTCGAATCACCCCCGTACTCATTGTCGGTTTAAATCGCAATGGGACGACATGGCTGGGCAATATACTTTCGCAATGCTTTAACATAACGACTGCCCATCACGAGTTGCATTATGGTTTTTGTGAAACCAATCTATACGAAAATGCCAAATATTGGGGCGATTTTGACACCCTGAATCAATATATTTTCTTTTTGGAAAATTATACCAATGCTGATTTATTCAAAATATTGGAAGGTGATAAAAACCACTTCCTCAATCAACGTCCGGCAAATTTTTATGATTTTTTCTTTGAGTTAATTGACCAATTAAGCAAAAAACAAGGCAATTCATACTGGACAATAAAACTGGACGCCGGTTTTTTTCACAATAAACAAGAGTTGGAAATCCTCAAATCTGCCTTAAAAGAAAGATATGGCGAGGTAAAATACATCATCATTCAGCGTGAATTTAAGGATTACATTCGCTCGTATATGAATATGATTGGTGGAACAAGCATAAAGCGCAACACCAATCTTAAAAAGCAAATTTCAGGAGTCACGGGAGCGATGTTTTATCATTATTTTTACCCTCGAATGAGCCGTTTTCTCCCAAATGAACAAACATTTCAGCTCGATTATGAAGCCCTCAAAAGTGATTACAAAAATACCCTCGACCAAATCGCCGCTTTTGTCAAATATCCTGAAAAGCCCCAATACGAAAAAGATTCTAAAAATGTTCGCAATACAAGTTTTACTACTCAAAAAAGCGGCGATGTCGGTACATTAGTTAAGTTGTCAGGTACTTTATTTAAATATCTTCAACCATTAACAAATTTAGCAGTACGCGTACGATACGCATTGCAGAAAAAAAATATATCGCCTCCGTTGTGGTGGCGATTGACCAAAGCAAAACATTTTAGAGAAGATCTCAAAACCGAATTACAACAAACCGGGCAGTTGCTGCTCATGGAACAGCTTGAAAAAAATAAAGAATAATAGATGTGTGTGTTGTATCATTCAAAATTCAGCATTTATTCATTCAAAATTAATAAAATGACAGTTGAAAAAAAATTTAGCGAGCAGGTCAAGGAGGGCTCGCGATTTACTTTTGGTGAGAATTGGAGCGCATTTCTCAAAACACTGAACAATGAGAGAATCGCCGTTGCAGAAAATTCGCTCAAAGAAATGTTGGAAACCGAAGACCTGCAAGACAAAACTTTTCTGGATATTGGCTGCGGTAGTGGCATCTTCAGCCTCTCCGCCAAAAATCTCGGTGCAAGCGTTCATTCGCTTGACTTTGACCCTTCTTCGGTAGGTTGTGCTCAATTTTTAAGAGAAAAATACCATAACAATGCCGCGGACTGGACCATTGAGGAGGGGTCTGCATTGGATACCGAGTATATTGGTTCTTTGGGGAAATTTGACATCGTTTATTCATGGGGAGTTTTGCATCACACGGGTAATATGCAGCTTGCTCTCGAAAATGCTATATTGCCTGTCAAACAGGGTGGCAAACTTTTCATTTCGATTTATAACGAGCAGGGCTGGAAGTCGCGGTTTTGGTTGCGCGTCAAAAAAATATACAATAAAGGTATACTTGGCAAAGCTTTTATCGTAGCAGTTTTTTTTCCGATTTATGTTTTGTTAGGCTTAATTCCTGATATACTTAGATTCAGAAATCCACTCAAAAGATACCGCGACTACAAAAAACAGCGCGGCATGTCGATGGTACATGATTGGCACGATTGGTTGGGCGGACTACCCTTTGAAGTTGCTACACCGGAATACCTTGTTGATTTTTATAAAAAAGAAGGCTTTCAACTCGAAAAAATCAAAACAACTAATAGTTTAGGGACCAATCAACTTGTATTCAGCAAGACCCGTTAACTGGTATATCGTCTGACGATTAATTTTTTGACAAGACTTCTTCTGGTTAAACTAACTAAAAGATTCAATAATCAACTATCGTCCAATGACTGACTATCCAAAGCAATCTTGGAATTTGAAACTTTAGTTTCTCATGTGTGGAATAGCCGGATTTATTGATTTCAAAAAGCAACTCACCGAACGTGATCTTCGTGTGATGACCGACCGACTCATCCATCGCGGACCGGATGCGAGTGGCTATTGGTGGCAGGAGTTGCAGGGAGCAGCGGTAGGTTTAGGGCATCGCCGTCTCTCTATCATCGACCTCTCTGAAGGTGGCGCACAACCCAAAGTACGCGGCAATCTTCGCATCACCTTCAATGGCGAAATGTACAACTACGTCGAAGTCCGCGACGAACTCGAAAAACATGGACACAGCTTTCAAAGCGAATCAGATACTGAAGTCATTTTGGCTGCATTTCAACAATGGGGTGCGGCGTGTTTGGAGCGATTTATTGGCATGTTTGCTTTTGTTTTGGTGGATGAAAATGCCGGAAAAGCCTACATCGTGCGCGACCGTGCAGGCGTGAAACCGCTTTACATCTATGAAAATAACGGGCAATTTTTATTTGCTTCCGAATTAAAATCCTTTCATACCCTTCCTCAATTTCAAAAAGAAATCAATCTCGATGCTTTATCTTATTATTTCCAATACGGTTACATCCCAACGCCGCATACCATTTTCAAAAATTGCCAAAAACTCCAACCCGGCAGCTACCTCGAAATTGACCTCAACAAACAAACCACACGCACACATAAGTATTGGAATGTTTACGAAAAATACGAACAACCGCTTCTGGATTTAAGCGAAAAAGAACTGCTGGACGAGACGGAAAAACTCCTCACATCTGCATTCCAATATCGCATGGTGGCGGATGTTCCGGTGGGTGTTTTCTTGAGTGGCGGTTATGATTCGAGTGTGGTGACGGCGATTTTGCAAGCAAATTCTACTCAAAAAATAAAGACTTTTACCATTGGTTTTGAAAATCCGAAATACAACGAATCGCCTCACGCGCAACGTGTAGCTGCACATCTCGGCACCGAACACACCGAGTATATATGTACCGAACAAGAAGCAAAAGACATCATCCCTGAATTGCCTGAAATCTTTGATGAACCCTTTGGAGATAGCTCTGCGATACCGACTACGCTTGTGAGTCGTATCGCTCGCAAGCATGTGACGGTAGCACTTTCTGCTGATGGCGGTGATGAATTATTTGCAGGATATAGTCGATACCATGCGGTTGCAAATTTGCATGGAAAAACAGAGAAAATACCTGTTTTCATGCGGCAAATCGCCGCACAAGGTGCTCGTGTTGCACAAGGTTTTTCAGGGAAAAAATACAACCAATCACGCAGCCAACGCTTATTAAAAGGCAAGGCAATTTTACAAGATAATTCCCCTGTTAGCATCCTCCAAAATCAAGTACAAAGATTAGTTGATAGTGATTTACAACGATTACTTTTAAAGCAAGGCAAAGCCATCAACCAACAACATTTCACCACAAAAAACGACCCAATGAACGCTGTACTCGCATGGGAATATCGCAACTACATGATGGATGATATTCTGGTGAAAGTAGACCGTGCCACTATGTCCGTTGCACTCGAAGGGCGGGAACCTTTCCTCGACCAACGTATCGCCGAGTGGGGCGCACAAATTCCATTTGCACAAAAATATCGCGATGGCAATTTGAAGGATATTTTGAAAAAAATTACCCATCGCTATATTCCCCGCGACATCATGGAACGTCCCAAAATGGGTTTCGGCGTACCCGTACTCCAATGGCTCAAAACCGACCTCCGCGACCTCACCGAAAATTACCTTGACGACCAACGCATCCGCGAAGCAGGTATTTTCAATCCTGAAATCGTGGCTCAACAAAAAAATGCTTTTCTTTCGGCAGAGAGTACCACGAGTTTCGAGTGGTTGTGGTTTCTGCTGATGTTTGAAATGTGGCGAGAGAAATGGACGTAAACAAACGTAGCACGGCGTTTCCAGCCCGTGTTTGCGATAGGAACGCGCTATACACACGCGAGACACGGGCTGGAAGCACCGTGCTACGAGATTGAAATGAAAAAATTACTCATCATCATACCGCATTTGAGCAGCGGCGGCGCAGAGCGTTCTGCTGCTAAATTATCGGAGCTACTATACGATGAATTTGACATTCATATCGTGACCTTTTTTGATGAACAAATTTTTAAACCTTCATTTTCATACAAAGGAAAATTTACAAGTATCGGGCAGCGTCCGGCGCGTTCTTTTTTTGATAAAATAAAAAACATCGCTACGCGGGTTGCTTTTTTGAGAAAATACAAACGCGAGAACGGCATCGAAGTGTCTTTGAGTTATTTGTATAGTGCAGATATTGTGAATGTGATGTCGCGCCAAAAGGAGAAGGTATTGATTACATTGCGTACTTTCCTTTCTAAAAATGTTGGCGGCAGATTGGAACAAACACTCATCAAACGTCTTTATCCGCAAGCTGATACCATCATTGGGCAGAATGGTAGGACGCTGGGCGATGCAGTCAATAATTTTGGTGTAAAAAGCGACCGCACGACTATCATTCCCAATTTTTATGATACCCAAAAAATACTCAACAAATACCACGAACCTACGCCCGAATGGAACGAAACTACTGCTTATCGCAAATTCATCCAAGTTGGGAGGCTCAACCACTCCAAAGGACAATGGCATTTGCTGCGTATTTTTAAAGAAGTATTGAAAAATGAACCAAATGCGCGATTGTTCATTGCAGGTACAGGTGATTTGAAGGATTATTTGGTGGACTATGCGCGGGATTTGGGATTGAGCTTGCAAGACCTTAGCAATACAAAAGATAAAACACCTGATTTAGCGCAACATCAAGTCATATTATTAGGTTTCACTTCCAATCCGTTTAAATATTTGCGGGACTCCGAAGGGTTTTTATTTACGAGTATTTTTGAGGGCTTTCCCAATGCGCTGGCAGAGGCGATGATTTGTGGTAGTCCTGTATTCAGTACCGATTGCACGACAGGACCGCGTGAGTTAATCGCCCCAAACGAAAAAGATATTTCAAATTATCCGCTTCAAACGGATTATGGCGTATTATTTCCTGCATTTTCAGGAGAAAAAATCGCTTTTGATACGCCTATTCTGCCGGAAGAACAACAATGGATTGATACGCTTAATCAATATCTCCAAGATACCGAGTCGTTCAAAAATATGAGTAAAAATGCCCAAGAACGTATGAAAGAATTTGACCAAGAAAACGTGAAGAAAATGTGGGTAGAAACCCTGAATAAATAATTTTGCGAAGCAAAAAACGAATCACTAATCACCAGTCACTAATCACGAACCTATGTGCGGAATCTGCGGAATGATAGACCTCGATGCCCCTCAAACCGACTTGCGGGCAAGCTACATCGACCATGCGAACCGGGCAATGCATCATCGCGGACCTGACGAAGGCGGCGTATATGCCGACGATTGGGGTAGCATCGCCATGCGCCGATTGTCGATTATTGACCTGAGTGGCGGCACACAACCCATTTATAATGAAGACGATAGTCTGGTGATTGTGATGAATGGCGAAATCTATAATTACCGCGAACTCCGCGATATGCTCCAAGCGAAAGGGCATCAATTCAAAACCCATTCTGATACCGAAACGCTCGTTCATCTTTACGAAGAATATGGGACGGAAATGCCAAAATACCTCAAAGGTATGTTCGCATTTGCGTTGATAGATAGAAAGCAACAACGTCTTTTTATCGGGCGCGACCGCTTTGGCGAAAAGCCGCTTTTTTACTACCAAAATGATAAAATATTTGCTTTCGCAAGCGAATTAAAATCCCTACTCCAACATCCGCAAATCCCTCGAAAACTCAATCGTACAGCCCTACTTTACTTCCTCGAAATTTCCTTTGTACCTGATCCGATGACTTTGTTGGAAGGTATTCACAGTCTTCCACCGGGCAATTGTATGACCTTGGATGCAGACGGGAAAACAAAGTCTTGGGCATACTTTGAA
This sequence comes from Saprospiraceae bacterium, assembly GCA_020628725.1. Lineage (GTDB taxonomy): Bacteria > Bacteroidota > Bacteroidia > Chitinophagales > Saprospiraceae > JAHDEO01. The sequence continues at coordinate 10,905 of JAHDEO010000001.1, read as the reverse complement.
CCAAATTATACGATTGATAATTCGCTCAAAACTGAGCAGGATGTCATCGCTATGTTGCGTCCGAAATTGGAGCAGGCGGTCATGCGACAAAAGGTGAGTGATGTGCCGCTTGGGGCATTTCTTTCCGGTGGAATTGATTCGAGTACGGTGGTGGCGATGTTGCAAAAAAACAGCACGGAGCGCATCAAAACATTCACTGTAAAATTTGAAGAGGCAACTTATGATGAAAGCCATATTGCCCGTGAAGTAGCCGAAAAACTCGGCACCGACCACCATGAAATCACCATCCCGAACCAGAATTTTACGGAAGATATTTTCTGGACAATTATCGACCATGTGGGGACGCCATTTCCCGATTCATCCGCAATTCCAACCTATTTTATCAGCAAAGAAATTCGCCAACATGTTAAGGTCGCATTGAGTGGTGATGGTGGTGATGAGTTGTTTGGCGGTTATCCGGTATTTGATTGGTATCGAAAAATATTATCCCTACAAAAAATCCCTTCCTTGCTACGAAAGGGCGCGACAGGATTACTTGATTTGCAAGCGAATGTACCGGGATTGAGTGGTATATCGAAAATCCGCCAAGCACGGCGAGCGTTTAGCGCATCTACCGTGACGCAGGAGGCATTGGGGATGGCTTTACATTATATGTTTGAGCCACGAGAAATCACAAAAATAGTTGCTAATGGTTTAGCAAGCACCCAAAATCTAAAAAATATACAAGTTGATTTACCGCCGGAATGGAAATCTTGGACACCCTTGCGGCAGATTATGTACTACCGTTTGCGCTACAATTTGCCCTTAGATATGTTGGTCAAAGTAGATAGGATGAGCATGGCAAATTCACTCGAAGTACGTGCGCCATTTCTCGATCCTGATTTATTTGAGGTATCCGCCAAAATTCCCGACCAATTCTTACGTCGAGACGGAAAAGGCAAATGGATTATCCGCCAAATGATGGCAAATGACCTGCCCGACAGCGTTTTCAATCATCCGAAGTCAGGTTTTAGCATTCCGCTACACAAATACCAAAACGAGGTTTTCGTCAAATTAGCGGAATCATTTTTTGAAAGTAAAAATCCGGTGGTCGGTTTGTTTGACAAAACGGCTTTGCAAGAAATTCTCAAAAACGGACTAAGTAATCAAGCGGATAATGCCCGTCATTCGGTCTACAAATCAAGCCATCAATTGTGGACTTTGATGCAATTGTTTGGTTGGGCAGAAAGATTTGATGTAACGGTGTAATTGAGAAGTCAGAACATTTCATTGTCAGAAGTCAGACCGCATTTCTGTCAGAGATGAAATTTATCTGACTTCTGACAGGGTAAACGGTCTGACTTCTGACTTCTTTATTTATGGAAAAAACAAAGGTACTATTCGTCGGCTCATTTGTCCCAAAAAGTAAAAGCGGACATGTAGGTGGACAAATGTTTGCATGCAATTCACTCATAAATAGTAAGCTGTCTGATTTGGTAGATTGGCATTTGATTGATACGACAGCTACAACGAATAAAAAACGCAGTTTTGCGCAACGTGTCTACAAATCCGCCCTCCGATTGGCAAAATTTGAGTGGATTTTACTCACCAAAAAGGTTGATATGGTTTTGCTGTTCGCCTCGTATGGCTTTTCTTTTCGGGAAAAAGGAATGATGTTGCGAATGGCTAAATTATTTGGCAAAAAAACCATCATTGCGCCGCGTTCGGGCTTGATAAAAAATGATGTAGAGGCTTCGGAATCCATGCGAAATTTTGTGGCAGATATTATCCGAAAAGCCGACCGTGTGATTTGTCAAGGACCTTCTTGGAAAACGTATTATAGCGAGTTGGCGAACGAAACAAATTTGGATAAATTTGTCGTTACGCACAATTGGATAGATACTGCACCATATTTGCGAAAAGATTCTCCTGAAAAAAAGTCCACTCCTGTGCGAGTTGTTTATTTGGGATGGGTGAATCGAAATAAGGGCATTTTTGATTTATTGGATGCTATAAAATTACTTCGAGAAGAAGGCATCGAAAACTTCGTAGTAGATGTAGCAGGGAATGGTGATGTTTTTAATGAAGCTGTGAATTATACCAAAGAATCAGATATTGCAGATATAGTAGACTTCAAAAATTGGGTAATGGGCGAGGCAAAAATCGACCTTTTGTATAGTGGTGATATTTATGTATTGCCTTCATACCGAGAAGGTTATCCGAACTCGTTGCTCGAAGCAATGTCTTGTGGCTTGCCACCGATAGCAACGAGTGTAGGTGCAATTCCCGATGTGATTCAGGATGGCGAAAACGGCTATCTTTTTACACCGGGAGATGCTAAGATGTTGAAAGAAAAATTGCGCGACCTTATTCTTCATCCTGAAAAAAGAGCGACCTTTGGGGCAAATGCGAAAAAGACAATTTTAGTGAATAATACCGTCCAAAAAGCCGTTGATACCTTCGATAAGGTGTTTCGGGAATTGAGATAAGTTAACAACAAATAAAGAAGATTATATAGACCCCTTTCACTTCAAACCAAGAGAATTGACGAGTTATTAAGTTGACACAACAACACAGCAACACAACACAACAACACGGTTTAATGAAACAAATTATTCAAGACCTAAAATCAGGTGAAACCATACTCGAAGAAGTTCCCGTACCACAGGTGCGGGCTGGACATATTCTCGTGCGTACCCATTGCTCACTGGTATCGTTGGGAACAGAGCGAATGTTGGTTAATTTTGGTAAAGCCAACTACCTTAGTAAAGCACGTCAACAACCCGAAAAAGTAAAACAAGTACTCCAAAAAGTAAAATCTGACGGCTTGCGTCCTACCGTCGAAACGGTGATGCGTAAGCTCAACGACCCACTGCCATTGGGGTATTGCAACGCAGGTGAAGTTATTGCAGTCGGCAAAGGCGTAGCAGAATTTAAAGTGGGCGACCGCGTAATTTCCAACGGACATCATGCCGAAGTCGTATGTATACCAAAAAATTTGGCTGCAAAAATACCCGATGGCGTGAGTTATGAGGAAGCGAGTTTTACGGTTATCGGGGCGATAGCACTTCAAGGTATGCGATTGATAAACCCGACATTCGGCGAAACTGTTGTAGTGACAGGTTTGGGCTTGATTGGCTTGATAGCAGCTCAATTATTAATGGCAAACGGTTGCGAAGTCATTGGTTTGGATTTTGATGCGGCAAAAGTGGATTTGGCGAAGCAATGGGGGGTTCATGCTCTCAAAGTTTCGGATAGTACAGACCCCGTGGCTACAGTTATGGATTTGACCGGAGGTGTAGGTGCTGATGGCGTTTTGATTACCGCTTCTACGAAGAGTAATGAAGTCATTTCGCAAGCTGCGCAGATGAGTCGCAAGCGTGGTCGTATTGTGCTTGTGGGTGTGATTGGCTTGGATATACAGCGGTCGGATTTTTACGAAAAAGAATTGTCGTTTCAAGTATCTTGTTCATATGGTCCGGGACGCTATGATGAAGATTATGAAACGAAGGGCAATGATTATCCCTTGCCATATATACGTTGGACAGAAAAGCGTAATTTTGAGGCGATTTTAAATGCAGTTTCCCAAAAACGTCTCAATATGCGCGACCTCATCAGCGAGGAAATTCCATTGGAAGACTATGGGAAGGTCTACAACAACATTGATACGGCAAAAGGCATAGCTTATGTCTTAAAATATCCAGCTACGGCGACCTTAGAACAAACAAATGTCGTCGTAACAGAAAAGAATTTTCAAGGTAAAAAAGGCGTATTGGGCATCATAGGTGCGGGTAATTTTACGAAAGCCATCATTTTACCTATGTTGAAAAAACTTAATGCTGATACGAAATACATTGCCAGTGCACGGGGGCTTTCCGGCACAACGACTGCCAAAAAATATGGTATTGCCAATTCGACCACCAATTATAAAGACATTCTTGCGGATAACGATGTAGGCGCAGTAATGATTACAACGCGACACAACCAACATGCTTCGCAAGTGGTAGAGGCACTCGAAGCAGGCAAGCATGTTTTTGTGGAAAAACCCCTGGCGATTACACGCTCCGAACTATCACAAGTGATGGCGGCGTATAAGGCGAACGATGGGATGTTGACAGTAGGATTTAATCGCCGTTTTTCGCCATTTATCCAAGATGCCAAAAAACAACTCGGCGAAGGAAATACTCCGATTAACGTGATTGCAACGATGAATGCGGGTTTTATTCCGCCTGAACATTGGGTGCAAGATATGGAAACAGGTGGCGGCAGAATCATCGGAGAAGCCTGCCATTTGATTGATTTGATAACTTTCCTAACGGGTAGCCTCGTGGAAAGTGTAGTGTGTAATGCCTTCGGAACGGATTTTGAGGAAAATACGGATAATGCATCCATCTTATTACGTTATCGTAATGGTTCACAAGGTGTTATCAATTACTTTTCTAACGGAAGTAAAGCCTACTCTAAGGAGCGTGTAGAAGTGTATTCGCAAAATCGGACAATGGTGATTGATAATTTTCGTCAATCAAAATACTACGGTTTCAAGAGTAGCGGTATGAAGAAGTCACAAGATAAAGGGCATCATGAGCAATTCAAACGCTTCCTTGAAAGTGTGAAAACAGGTGGCACGCCAACAATTCCTTTTGAAGAAATTGTAAATACCACCGAAGCGAGTATTGCTGCCGTAGAATCATTGAAAACAGGCGCGTGGGTTAGGGTTTAATTTTGAATGAGTGAATTTCGAATGAATGAATTATAATGTGATAATGGTTTTATATACGCAGTTGATAGCAATATTTTTTGTTTGATTTTTACTTAAAATAATAAAATGTGTAATTCGTGTTATTCAAAATTATTCTTCGTCTTAATTGTAGTGTTTTTTTGTACTTGTAAAACGACTTCACAAGTGAAAAAAACGGAAAATATAGGTTTCAGTGTACCGAAAACGGTGACATTGAAAAAAACAACTCAATTTGCGGATAGCAAATATCGGCGCGATTTACCAATGTTGGATGTTTCGGCAAATCAACAACCACATACGCGAAAGGATGTTCTGGTCGTTACGCCCAATTTACCATACAAATCGTGGCGTGGTTTGTTGGCTAAAAATAGAAACATTCGTTATTTCTTAATTAGCCCGGGAGATTATCGAAAATGGGGAGATTTGAGACCTGCGTTCTCCGGTACAGCAAAACAACCTTATGTTTTTCGGTATTACGACCCTAAATCTACTCAACCCTATGATGCTCCACACCCTGTGAAGCGCAAGGCGCAAGGCAAGGAGGCAATACTGGAACGATTTAATCTTAATGGGGTGAGTCATTGGGTGATACATGGCTTGACTTTCAGAGGGAATGCAACCGAAAGAAGAGGTGAGATTGGAGGGCTTTATAATATTTTTGCATCAGAATCGAATCATAATACGTTGGATTTCTGTCTGATAGAACAAGTAATTAAGGGGAATGGGGTAAGGATATTCAATAGCAGTCACAATACTATTCAACGCTGTGTGATTCGGGATAAGAGAGGAGTATCTATAGCGGATAATATCGGTGTGATAGTCTATGCTTCGGAAGGAAAAAAAGCGAGAAACAACCGAATTGTGGACAATGAAATTTATAATGTTACGGATGGTGTGCAGTTGGTATATCACGTAAATGTTGGTAAAAACGTACCTATAACAGGCGAGGTGCCGGGAACAATTATTGACAATAACGATTTGTATATTACCCGTAAATTATACCGCCAAAAAAATGGCGAGGAACTTGCTTGTGCAGAAGACGGCATAGATATTAAGGTGGGGACAAATTCGATTCGACCGGAAGATAAAGTTCGTGTGACCAACAACCGTATTTGGGGTTTTAGAACAACAGATAAAACTTGTGGAGGAGGGAGCCACGGGTCAGGTATTGTGATTCATCGCAATGCGAAAAATATTTTGGTTGAAAATAATGTTATCTTTGACGTAGCAAGAGGGATTAGTATCGGAAGAGGGAACGTAGAATACGAAACCGAACGGTTGAGTAATATCACGGTTCGCAACAATATTTTTTATGATATACAAGAGACAGCGAACAATGCAGGCAATGCAGTCGTATTGGGCGCAGATGTGCTGGTAGAGTCAAATACCATAAAAAATGCAAAATATCATCTACGTATTCCTGCAACACAACGTGCGGTTTTTAAGAAAAATCTTGTTATGGAAAGCCAGCAAAAACCACTGAAAGTGAGGCAATTGAAATGTGAAATGGAGGACAACCACTGGGTAGTTAAAAAAGTGACGAGTGAAGCCTCTAATATTGGTAAAGCCAACAGTGTTTCGACGGTATCGCGTGAAAGGAATATGAAAAATTACACCTTTCATATCAAACGTTGGACAAAACCTGCCCAAAAGGTAATCCCCGGAATTATGCAGTAAATCAGATACAACGAATCTACGAATTAACAAACGAAGAATCACGAAAATATGTTAAAACGATCGCTATTACTGGATTTGAGTTTTGCGGGGATTTGCTTCACAGTATTTGCCAATCTTAATGGTATAGCAAACTTGTTATTTGGTGTGGTTGCTGTATTTTCGCCATTCATTTTAGTATTTTGCCTCATTCTTTGCTATTATTTGTTTAGGTATGGAAAAATCAATTTTCCACTCTGGGCATTTTATGTTATGTTGGGCTTGTTGTTTGTCTTAGGAACCATTTCCTGGCTGTTTTATAGCCATACACATCACGAGGAGGCGGCGGGTTATTATAGAATGTTTAGGAAAACTATTCCGGCATTCGTGTTGAGTTTTGCAGTGTATAAGTACATCATCTATGCATCGGACAGAGGTGTTTTGCTAAATGTCTTAGCCTTAGTGACATTTACACTACTTATCATTACGTTCATGGTTCCGATTGGGGCTACTACCGGTGTCTTTACCGGTGGCTTTAAGGCATTGATGTATGGTGGTGGACGCTCTGCGGGGCTTTTTGCGAGCCCTAATCTTGCAGGAGTACATGCCAATTTCTCTCTGGCTTTTGTTTTATTTTTCATTGTTCAGAGTAGGCGATTATCCTTACTTTTTCTCCTGTTGGTACCTATAGTAGCTTATGCAGCGTTTTTGACATTTTCTAAAGCTACACTGATTGTTGCGATATTGATGATTGTATTGTTTTTTGGTTACAATTCGGCTATTATTCTGAAGATGCCGCGGGCAAGACGTCGAAGATTTGCTATGGCAGTAGTGATAATATTTTTTGGAATAATTGCGGCTTTACCTCAAATTCGAGAAGTGACCTCGAATCTTAAATTACAACAACTTCAACGCTTACAACAAGTTGGTGAGATTTTCCAAGGAAAAGTGAATAATACGACAACTACAGACCGTGTCCAATTATGGGAAGAAGCGATAGACTTGATTGCTGCCCAGCCCATTCAAGGCTGGGGTTTGAGTGGATTCCACAATCTACCCGAAGGGTTTTTAGGATGTCATAACACTTATCTTATGGTGTGGGGAGAGGCAGGCATATTGGCGTTTATTGCGATGTTGGTTTTTATCATCTCATCATATTATCGCTGTTTTTTCTGGATAAGAGACCCTGCCTATCGTTTCCTATCAATTTCCCTGCTATTTGTGATTACCATTCAGATGTATGGGTCAGGACACAATGGGTTTAGTAATAGTGAAACAATGATGATGACTGCCATAGTATTCGGTCTCATACAAACTCAACGTGGCAGAGTAGGACATCTTCGTTATGGGAAATATACAGGGCAGGATTATCAAGAGAAATTGGCAAAACAGAATGGGCGTCTCCACTAGACCATGAACAAAAACATACTTATTACAGGAGGTGCCGGATTTATAGGTAGCCATTTAGCGCAGAGTTTACTGGCTGGAAATTGGTATGTGACTATCGTAGATAGCCTCGACCCTTTTTATGATTTAGGTATCAAACATCGTAATCTTGAAATGTGTCGCGCTTATGGCAATCGCTTTACTTTCCTTCAATTAGATGTCACAAATCACGAGTCATTAACAAGCTCACTAAATGCTGATTACGATGTGATTGTACATTTGGCAGCAAAAACAGGCGTTCGTCCTTCCGTGACCAATCCTCGTGAATATTCATTCGTCAATACACAAGGCACACAAAATATGCTCGAAATTGCGCGAGAGCGCAATATCCGAAAATTTATTTTCTCCTCTTCCAGTAGTGTTTATGGGCTGAATACTCAACTCCCGTGGAGCGAAGATGACCAAAATTTACGCCCTGTCAGCCCTTATGCTTGTTCTAAATTAGCATCTGAATTATTAGGGCATTCTTATAGTGAATTGTATGGTATTCAGTTTCTCGCGTTGAGGTTTTTTACTGTTTACGGTCCTCGCCAACGTCCGGATTTGGCAATTCACAAATTTGCCCTAAAAATGCTCAATGGCGAGCCACTACCCATACTCGGTAGTATGGATTCAGGTAGAGATTACACCTATATTGATGATGTGGTGGAGGGGATTCGGCGCGCTATTGGCTATGACGAGACATTATATGAGGTCATCAATATCGGCAACAATAAGACCATCAGCATGGCTGAAATGATACAAACCCTTGAAGATGCCTTCGGCATAAAAGCCATTACCAATCACCTTCCTGCCGCTGCCGGTGATTTGCCTTTGACTTGTGCAAATATTACCAAAGCTCACCAATTGCTCAATTACGAGCCACAAACTTCCTTTAGCGAAGGAATTCGCTTATTCAAAGAATGGCTAACGGAGGAAAATTCCTCTCGGCTCAGCCGAGACCAAATTCCAAATTCCAAGACACGTAACCCGTAACCCGCGCTTTTGTCTAAAAATCATCCATACTTGTCTTGAAATTATTTCAGAATCCGAATAATTTACGTAAATTTATATGGAAGTAGAGCGGTCTGTAGACCGCACCCATTTTTTGTAAAGCAAAAAATAAATCACGGTCTACAGACCGTGCTACCATGCAAAGCGTTCTGACTTCTAACACACATTCATGCAAAGACAACAGCAATCTCGTTCCAACCCTTTTCGATCCGTTATGGGTATCGTCTTTCTCGTATTGGCGGTAATGGCTATATTTTGGATTGCGAAAGGCATATTTACGATACTTTCTTATCTGACTCCGGTTCTACTTATTGCTACTTTAATCATTGACCACAATGTAATTATCAATTATGGAAAATGGATAGGCAGCTTACTGAAAAACAAACTGCCTTACGGTATTGGAGCGATTCTTTTTACCTTGATAGCCAGTCCTGTAGTAGCGGTTTATCTCTTCGGAAAAGCAATGCTCAAACGCCAAGTCCGCAAGATGCAAACCAATGTAGACGAGCAAAGACGCGGTAAAACAACCGAATACGAAGAAGTAATCGAAGAAGAGGAGGTCGAATTTGATTTAAAAGACGAAGAGGAAATCATTCCATTAGAAATTCCTAAAACTACGCGTCGTATCAAACAACAAGACCGCAATACCTACGACGACCTTTTTGATGACATCTGATATAAGATCATGTTTAAAATTTTTCTGTCTGATAAACAATATTTTGTGAACTTGGCTTCACATCAAATCAGTCACTTATCCCGATAAACTCCTTCTTTGATACCTCGCCAAAACCCCAAACTATTGATTATCAGGTTGAAAAATTTTAAACATGATCTAAAGACTTACAGCGAATTTGACCTGTTTCTGATAGCAGGTCAAACGCTTTTTGTGTTATTTGCTCTGGGGTTAACGGTGGTGTATGTTGCCTTTATGTGGCGATATATTTGGGGCTGGTTGTCCTTACCTTTTTTTCAAAAAAATAAAAACAACAAAAATTCGACTACCATAAGTATCCTCATTCCTGCACGAAATGAGGAAGAAAACCTTCCTGCGACACTTCAAGCCGTCTTAGCACAAAACTATCCCACACATCTCTATGAAATCATCGTCATTGATGATTTTTCTACGGATAATACTCCGCAGATTATTCGTGATTTTTCTGAAAAAAAAAATAATATAAAATCGCTCAAATTAGCAGATTACATCAATCCCAAAATACTCCACTCATTTAAAAAGAAAGCTATTGAAATTGGTGTGCAAAAATCTGAAAATGAATTGATTGTACAAACTGATGCTGATTGTGTTATGGGAGATAATTGGCTCAAAATGATAGCTGATTATTACGAAAAACACCAACCCAAATTCATAGCAGCTCCCGTTATTTTTTTTGACGAAAAAACGACTTTTCAGCGTTTTCAATCGCTGGATTTTATCGGAATGATGGGCGTGAATGGCGCGGGCATTTTTCGGAAAATTCACTACCTCTGCAATGGAGCGAACCTCGCCTACGAACGCGAAATCTTCCACGAAGTAAATGGCTTTGAAGGCATCGACCAACAAGCTTCCGGCGATGATCTTATGCTCCTTCAAAAGATAGCTAAAAAATATCCTGACGATATTGGCTTCCTCAAAAATACTGCTGCTGCGACCTACACCACACCCAAGCGTACCTTACGCGAATTTATGCAACAGCGTATCCGTTGGGCAACCAAAACGACCAACTATCCCGATAAAGGCGTGACCTTTACATGGGCATTGATTTGGTTGTTTTGCATCAGTATTCCGATTAATCTGGTAGCAGGAATTTTTATACCTACGCTACTATGGATGGGCTTGGCTCAGTTGGCAATTAAAGTGGTATTGGATTTTATTTTCCTCAGAAGCGTAGCTATCTCCTTAGACCGTAAAGATTTGGTACAAATGTCGGTCTATATCCCTTCTATTTTTCTCGAATTGACGTATGTGATTGTGATAGGCTTATTGGGATTATTTATCAAAAAATACGAGTGGAAAGGACGAAAAGTACAATGACAAAATTAATTTCGTAACCCGTAACCCGTAACCCGTAACCCGTAACCCGTAACCCGTAACCCGTAAC
>JAHDEO010000157.1 GCA_020628725.1 Saprospiraceae bacterium | reverse complement strand
TAGAAGAAAAAATTACGGCGCATTCCTGTCGAATTTATTTAATTTCTTTCACTTAGGTTTGTAATATGGAGTATCTAAAGGCACTCAAAACGATTTTTTTTCCTCAAAAAAGCTACCGATATTTTGCACTTAACGGTACTGCCCAATGAATGGTCAATTCCGTCAAAACATCTTTTTTAATTCATTTTTTGTCACTTTACCCATTACATTTCTGGGTAAATCTTTTTGAAAAATGTATTTTCTGGGCAATTGATACGCTGGCAGACGCTCTTTCAGCCAAATCTTTAATTGTTCCAAATCAATCGTTTCTTCCTGTAAAATCAAACTCGCTCCAATAATTTCGCCCCATTCATCATCGAGAATTCCCACTACACCGCACTCTTTGATTTTCGGATGCGAGCGCAAAATTTCCTCTATCTCCAAAGCCGAAATTTTGTAACCGCCCGATTTGATAATATCCACGGAATTGCGCCCTAAAATGCGATAACTTCCATGTTCAAAAACGGCAATATCACCTGTTTTAAACCAGCCGTCGTCTGTAAACGTTTTTTGGGTAGCTTCCGGTTTTTGCCAATATTCTTTAAAAATATTCGGTCCTTTGACCTGTATTTCACCGGAAATACCCGCCTCAATGGGTTGATTATTTTCATCGGCAATACGAATGGTCACATTGGGAAGAGCTTGACCGATATAGCCGGGTTTTCGTTCACCTCGATACGGATTGCTGATTGCCATACCCATTTCGGTCATGCCGTATCTTTCCAGTAAAGTGTGACCGCTGATGGTTTTCCATTTTTCCAATACAGAAACCGGCAAAGCAGCCGACCCGGATACCATCAGGCGAAAGTCTTTCAGAGTGTTGGAGATGCTTTCTTGTTGATTCTCAGGCAATTCATTCCAATACGCAATCAATTTGAAATAGATAGTCGGTACTGCCATAAAAAGATTGACTTCTTTTTTGCAAAAAATATCAAACACAGCTTTGGCGTCAAATTTTGGCAAAAACTCACAACACGCGCCACTCCACAAGGCACACAATAGCACATTGATAATGCCGTGCGTATGATGCATTGGTAATACATTCAAAATGTGGTCATCGGCTTGCCATTCCCAAGAGCTTGTGAGCGAGGTGATTTGATATTCAATGTTTTGGTGGGTAGATACTACGCCTTTGGGATTGCCGGTCGTTCCGCTGGTGTACAAAATCATCGCTCTGCGAGACATGGAGACCTCCGGCAAATCGCCTGCCTGAGCGATAATGGACTCAAAAGGTATAAATTGATATTCGTCATGTTCAAAAAGCGGACTTAGGAGCGACTCATATGCTTTTGAATAAATGACCGCCTCGGCTTGGGTATCTTCTAAAACGTATTGGATGGAAGGCAGTGGATGTTTGGTGCAAAGCGGAACGACTACACCACCTGCCCGCCAAATGCCCCATTGCAACTGCACGTATTCAAAACCGGGCGTCACCAAAAACGCAATGTGGGCTTCTTCCAAATCATTTCTACCCGCCAAAAGCCGGACCGCTACGCTCTCGGAAGCGACCAGCAAATCTTGATAGGAATAAGATTGCCCATTGCTTTTGATGGCGATACGGTTTTTATGTTTTGATGTATTTTCGATTAAATTTATCATAGTATTGATGTGAATATTTGGTGTATTGAGTATCTCGTAATATTGTGCGTTTAGTTCAAGAAATTGCAAAATTGACTTTTATCCGTGCAATTCATTTTAAAGGATTTAAAAATATGTAAAATTCAAAAATATTTCTTAGCTTTGTACGATAAAACTTTCATAAGAACATCTACACTATTAATTTTTATTTATAAATCCATTAAAATATGAAGATCATTCAACTTCCATTATTGTTTACTACGTTTTTATCGCTTTTTCTTTGTCAATACACTTATTCACAGAACCTTGCAGATAAAGATACTCCAAACACAAACACATCAACTCCGGTCATCTCTGTAGATATACCTGAAAACAGTCCTGATACACTCTACTTTTACGGACTCCCGGCGCATCCTGAAAATCAATTTGGAATCATCAACGAAAAAGGTGAGCTTCAGATTGAAACCAATCTACCTCCCGATATTAGGATGTATGCAAAGATAGAGAGGGAAGATAAGAGTTACTTAATTGATATTAAGGGGAATGAATATAGATTTACAGACAATATTGATGAACTCAATGAAACGATACAAGCATTTGATTTCAGTGACCGAAACGGATTTGAAACAGAAGGCATCAAAAGGAAGATTTTTCAAAATCGTCAACTTGAAGTTATCTTCTTGAATAATTGTGAAATCAAAAAACTACCTGCTGAACTCGGACAATTAAGCAATTTGCAATATTTATCTTTGATGTCTAATGACTTGTCCGCGCTCCCTGCCGAACTCGAACAATTAAACAATTTGCAATATTTATCTTTGATGTCTAATAGCTTGTTCGAGTTTCCTACAGAACTCGGACAATTAAGCAATTTGCAATATTTGGATTTGAGTTATAACCATTTATCCGAACTCCCTGCCGAAATCAGACAATTAAGTAATTTACAATATTTGGATTTGAGTTATAATGACTTGTCCGCGCTCTCTACCGAAATCGGACAACTAAGCAATTTACAAAATTTGAACTTGATGTCTAATGACTTGTCCGAACTCCCTGTCGAAGTCGGACAATTAAGTAATTTGCAATATTTGTATTTGGGTTATAATGACTTATCCACGCTTCCTGCCGAAATCGGACAACTAAGCAATTTGCAATATTTGTATTTGGGTTTAAATAATAGTTTATCCGTCCTTCCTGCTGAGATAGGAAGATTGACCAGCCTGCAAAAATTGAATTTGGACGGCACTAAATTATCTACGCTACCTGCTGAAATAGGACAATTGAAAAAATTACAGCATTTGGATTTCAGTTTAAACAGGAATTTGTCTGCCTTTCCTGCCGAGATAGGTCAATTAACGGGATTGCAATGGTTGGATTTGAGTTCAAATAGGAATTTATCCACGCTTCCCGCCGAGATAGGTCAATTAACGAACTTGCAAAATTTAAATTTAGAGAAAACTAATTTAACTACTCTCCCCGCCGAGATAGGGCAATTAACAGAATTACAAAGTTTGGATTTAAGTTCAAACGTGAATTTGTCTGTCCTTCCTGTCGAGGTAAGTCAGTTAACGAAATTGCAAAGGCTCGATTTAAGTGGTAATTTCATGTCCGCCCTTCCTACGGAAATAGGTCAATTAACGGAATTGCAATGGTTAAATTTGAGTTGGAATGCCAATTTGTTCACGCTTCCCGCCGAGATAGGTCAATTGACGAACTTGCAAAACTTGCTTTTGCGGGGTAGTCGATTGCATTCCCTTCCTGCGGAGATAGGACAATTAGCGAAATTACAAGGCTTGGATTTGAGTTTTAATAATAATTTGTCCACCCTTCCTACCGAAATAAGTCAATTAATAAACTTGCAACAATTGAATTTGATAGCCACTAATTTGTCCTCCCTTCCTCTCGGAGTAGAGCAAATGGCGAACTTGCAAGGCTTGAGTCTAAATTCCAGTCATTTAAACGGAATTTTCTCAAAAATAAAACACTTAAAGAAATTGGAAATACTACATTTGTATGTTGATGACTCTTTTCGATTTTTATCCGAGTTAGGAAAATTACCCAATCTGCAAAGTTTACATTTGATATTGGGTGAGTTCGATTCCGTTCCTGCAGAGATAGGACAGTTAACCAATTTAAAGAGTTTGAATCTTAGTGAGAATTACAACTTATCCACGCTTCCCGCTGAAATAGGTCAATTAAAAAACTTGCAAAATTTGGACTTGAACAATAACAGTAATTTGTCCATGCTTCCCACCGAGATAGGGCAATTGGTAAACTTGAAAAAACTGAATTTAGACAAGGCTAACTTATCCACGCTTCCCGCCGAGGTAGGACAATTAACGAACTTGCAAAGTTTGAATTTGGGATACAATAAATTAGATTCTCTTCCTCCCGAAATAGGGCAATTATCGAGCTTGGAAGATTTGTTTTTGAATAATAATAAATTGTCGTCTCTACCTGTTGAAATAGGACAATTAACTAATTTGCGAAGTTTGTACTTGATTGATAATAAAAATTTGTCGTCCCTACCTGTCGAGATAGGGCAATTAAGCAACTTGAAAAAGTTATCTTTTTACGGCACTAATTTATCCAAACAAAGACACAAAATCAAAGAGCTACTACCGAATTGTAGGATTAGATTTTAAGGGAAGTAGTTCCTTTATACTCTACCCTACTATTTTTTCACCGAAAACTAAACAGTTGATTATCATTTATTTGTGTAAATAATAACAAAATATTTCTTCGCGTACTTCGCGCTTTCTTTGCGCTCCTTGCGGTTATTTGCGTATGTTTTTTAACCGCAAGGGGTGCAAAGGTATACGCAAGGAACGCAAAGAAAATTTTAGTAGAGTAGAGTAGTTCCTTTACCCTCTACGTATTCAAAATTTACTCATTATCTAAGACCAAGCCCAAAGCCTCATCATACACATTCCTCCACTCCTCAATACCCCCAAAATGCGCCCCATCCACAGTAATTTCCCCATCCGTCACCGTACCCAATTTCTCACAATCCTGCGCGTTCAATTCAAGAAATCTTAAAAACTCCCCTTCATCTGCCGGAAGCACCGATACCAGGACCCGACTCTGCGCTTCGCCAAACAACAGCGCATCCTTACGAATCCCGTCTTTCAATTGCACATCAAAACCCTTCGCGCCCGACATCGCCGATTCCAAGAGCGCGACAAACAAACCACCTTCCGAAATATCGTGTGCAGATTGGACTAAATTATGTTCAATCAATTGTGAAACAGCTTTTTGTAAACGCAATTCTTCTTCTATATCAAAATGCGGAACAGGCGAATATTTGACCTTATGCACATACCGCAGATACTCCGAAGACCCCAAATCATTCCGATGTTCACCCAACATATAAATCAGGTGTCCCGTTTCGCGGAAATTAAGTGTCATACGTTTTTCGTAATCATCCAAAATGCCCAACATACCAATCGTCGGGGTCGGGAAAACGGGTTCGGCGCGGTCGTCGAGTACGGTGTGGTTGTAGAAACTTACATTGCCGCCCGTCACCGGCGTACCGAATTGGCGACAAGCATCGCCCATGCCGCGTATCGCATTCGCAAACTGCCAATACACTTCGGGATTATACGGATTTCCAAAATTCAGGCAGTTGGTAATCGCCACAGGTTCACCGCCCGAACAGACGATATTTCGCGCCGCTTCCGACACGGCAATCATCGCACCTTTGTACGGGTCGGCATACACAAAAGAGGCATTACAATCCACGGTAACTGCCAATGCCTTTTTCGTACCTTTTACGCGCACCGTAGCTGCATCCGAAGGCTGATTGGTCGTCATCGTATTGGTGCGAACCATCGAATCGTATTGCTCATAAATCCATTTTTTAGAAGCAATATTCGGTGAGCCGACGAGCGTTTTTGCGGTTGCCAAAAGGTCGTCCGGCACAGGCACATCGCTCGAACTGAAATTTTGGATTTGCTTCAAATACGCAGGTTCGCGCTGTTCGCGGGTATAGACGGGTGCGCCGCCGCCCAAGACCAAAGGCTCCGCCGGAACATCCGCCACCAATGCGCCGTTTTGATAAAATTCCAAGCGTTTGGTGTCCGTCACTTCGCCGATAATTTCACATTCCAAATCCCATTTGTCAAACACCGCTTCCAAATCCGCCTCGCGTCCTTTATGGCAGACAATCAACATACGTTCCTGACTTTCAGAGAGTAATATCTCAAAGGGTTTCATGTTTGCTTGTCGGGTCGGGACTTTGTCGAGGTTGATTTTCATGCCCGATTCGCCCTTTGCACTCATTTCGGAAGTCGAGCAAGTGATACCCGCCGCACCCATATCCTGCATCCCGACGATTGCGCCTGTTTTGATAGCTTCAAGCGAGGCTTCGAGCAATAATTTTTCTTGAAAAGGGTCGCCCACCTGCACCGCCGGCAAGTCTTCTTCCGAATCTTCTGTCAAATCTTTCGAGGCAAAGGAAGCCCCATGAATCCCATCCTTTCCCGTCGCCGAACCAACGATATACACCGGATTCCCAACGCCTTCCGAAATCGCCGACACCGTCTCGCCCACACGCACGATACCCACCGACATGGCATTCACCAAAATATTTTGATTATAGCAATCGTAAAAATACGCCTCGCCACCGACAGTCGGTACGCCAAAGCAATTGCCGTAATCGCCGATGCCTTTGACCACGCCTTTCACGAGCCACTTGGTACGTTTGAGCGCAGGGTCGCCAAAGCGCAGCGAGTTCAACGCCGCTATCGGACGCGCCCCCATCGTAAAAATATCGCGGTGGATACCACCCACGCCCGTTGCCGCGCCCTGATACGGTTCTACCGCCGAAGGGTGGTTGTGCGATTCTATCTTAAAGGCACATGCCAAGCCGTCACCGATGTCCACCAATCCGGCGTTTTCTTCACCCGCTTCTACGAGTAGTCGCTCGCCCTCTCGCGGCAGGGTTTTCAGCAGCGTAATCGAATTTTTATAGGAGCAATGTTCCGACCACATGACGGAAAAAATACTCAGTTCGGTAAAATTCGGCGTGCGCCCTAAGATGTCTTTGATTTGCTCGAATTCGGATGCTAAAAGTCCGAGTTCTTCTGCCATTTTCAACGTAGCTTCCATATATGAGTGAACCGTAGCGTAACGCCCTTGTACCGACGAATGACGGTATCCGGCTTGCGCCTGCGTCTGCTATGTTTTTTATTTGAGAAAAATATAATATTAACGTGAAATTCGCCGCAAAGATAGGGAATGTGTGGGTGGTTTTTGTGGTTTTAATAGAATTGATGTCAAATGAAATGGGCAATTATAATTGTTCTCTTTTTTCGAGTTTTTCTAAATAACTTTCCAGTGAATCGCTTTCTTCATCTTTGGCTGCCTCAACCAATAACAAATCATAGAAATCTTGCCACAACTCGCCATGCAATTGTAGGTCAATTTGTACAGCTACCTTATTATTGTCCGAATCTGTGAGAAAATGAATGCCTTTCATATTAATTACTTTTTTCAAAGATAGGGTTTTGTGGTGATTAATGCTGAAAATGAATGAATTAAAACAGTGTAAAAACAAGGAATGTATAAGTGGTTTTGATTTTAAATTAGGATTCTTTATAAAACATCGCTCCATCTGCTTGAAGTTTGAGATAAAATCTTCTTCCGACTGTAGTGAAGTGATAATAGCCTTCCATTCGTTCAATGATACCTAATGATAGTAAATGATTTGTATTTGATGTAAAATAGTAATATTTTCCAATTGCTATTTCATTGGCTTTGAAAAGAAAATAATGAAACATGGTTAATTTTTCACCTTCGTAGGAAGAATTTAACTCTTCTATGTCATAATCGTTCATATCACTTGTATCTATTTGTTCTTTCTCCAATAATGCCACAAGTTCTTCAAAACTTAACCCATTATAAGTTTCAACATTTGAAGAAGCTAATTGTCCCCTCAAAGTCATATTTTCTTTAGAGAGTCTTGCGATTTCTTCTGCCAAACTACCTGTATCCACTTCCTCTTGGTCATCTCTAATCCAACCAATTAATCCTTCCCTTCTTTCAAATTCACCCATCGTTCTGTAAATAGCTAATTCAATATCTTTTATATCATCGAAAAATTTGACCATTTTTGATAAAACAAGATTTCTGAAATCTTCTAATTTTTGTGGATGTTTTAACTCCAAAACAGATTTACCGTCTTTTTCAACTTTCTTATCAAGTGCATTTTCTTTGATAACGACTGCAAATAATGGTTTGTTTAGGCTGACGGCATAATCATATTCCAAATGCGTATAACTTTTCCCAGATTTCGGTTCAATGCTGCCATATCTGCCACCGAGAATGAGCAAATACACATCGGAATCCTCAATCCATCGCTTGATGACATTCATTTGCGATTCATCACCTGCGGTGAATAGTTCCATACCTGCGGGAATATGTCCGCAAGACAAAATCGCTTGCACAGCCGCCTGTCTTTCTTCGATTAAATCCGTAAAAGTGGAGGAGACGAATACTTGAAGTTTCTTTTTTCGCATATGGTTGATTAAGAGATTAAAAGGGTGAAATAAATATTTCCACAAAGATAGAAAATCTATTATTGCTTTTTGTCAATTTGAAAAAAATGATATAAATTACGATTTGAATAAATTAATTATGAATCCCAAAGCAACAGACCATTATACTACTATGACAAACGACCAACTCAAATACCCCATCGGCAAATTCAGCAAATGGAAAACACTAGGCGATGCCGTCCTTGAAAAATGGATAAAAGACATCGAGACTTTTCCTGAACAACTGGACGAATTGACTCGTGATTTGACGGTCGAACAACTACAATTACGTTATCGCCCCGATGGCTGGACAATTAAACAAGTCGTACATCATTGCGCGGATAGCCACATGAATAGCTTGATTCGTTTCAAGCTGGCTTTGACGGAAGATACGCCCGAAATACGTCCGTATTTTGAAGACCGTTGGGCAGAGTTGGCAGATGGACAGGATGATGATATCAGCGATTCGGTGGCATTATTGAAGGCACTGCATCGCAAGTGGGTGGTCTTACTCCGCAACCTCACAGAAGCCGACCTTAACCGCGAGTTTATTCATCCTGAGCATGGTAAACGCTTTACTTTGCGTGAAAATATTTCGATTTATGCGTGGCATGGAGAGCATCATTTGGGACATATAAAACAAGCGTTGAATAATGCAACTACGTAGCACGGAGCTTCCAGCCCGTGCCTCGCATATATCTCGCTAAACTAACGCTGCACGGGCTGGAAGCTCCGTGCTACGGACTTCATCAATTATGAATGTATCATCCAATTATCTCAACAGCACCAAAGAATTATTTCGTTATTACAAACAACTCGGCGAGGGCGTTTTTGAGCAATTGACCGAAGAAGAATTGTTTTGGCAATACGGCGAAACGAATAATTCTATCGCTGTTATTGTCAATCATTTGTGGGGAAACATGCTGTCGCGTTGGACAAATTTTCTAACGGAAGACGGCGAAAAAGAATGGCGTAAGCGCGACCTTGAATTTGAAGATGTCATTCAAACGAAAGCGCAACTCACAGAGCGTTGGGAAGAAGGTTGGGCGTGCCTTTTTGAAGCATTAGATTCGGTGAATGAAGAGAATTTTGACACTACCATTTACATCCGAAATATGGGGCATACGATAGTGGAAGCGGTCAATCGTCAGCTTGCGCATTATGCATATCATGTTGGGCAAATTGTGTTTATCGGTACGCTCATCAAGGGTGAAGCATGGACAAGTTTATCCATTCCACGCGGCAAATCAACGGATTATAACCAACAGAAATTTGCACAACCTAAACGGAAAGATAGTTTTTCAAAAGATTATTTGCAGAAGTATGGTGACGGGGAGAAAAGTGCTGAGTAAGTTTTGAATTCTACTTTACAAAAGGTATTTTTACAACATTATTAATTCCGGAAGAATGGCTGCATATTCAAATCAAATAGTACCCATTTTTCCTTAATCAGTAACGAGTAAATAATAACTCCCACATTTGAACGGTTTGTTTTATCCTTATTTTCCTCCTCGAAAACAGTCATTTATCCAGATAAACTCCCGCTTTCAAGAAGAAAACTAAGGATAAAATAACCTCGTCGGAATGCAGAATTTACTATTTGCTCGTTACTAAAGATCAAAAAAATGTTAGGCGTACTTTTACTTTATTTCATTGGTAAAGCTTTTTTCGACCTTGCGGTAGACTATGACAAGTATCGATACAGGTGGGGATACGCTATTCTTGGTATAGTTTGCTATTATGGGAGTGCCATTTTAGGAGGTATTGTCCTTTTCATACTGTATGAGTTATTTGGGTCGGGAAGTATAGATGATTTGGATGAGAGATTGTTAGGATTCTTGGAATTGCCGCTTGGTTTACTTGGATGTTGGATAGGTTACAAAATTTTGCAGAGAAGATGGGATAATCAAGTTGCCAGAGAGAACGATAACGACATTTTGGATAGTGATTTATTGTAATGAGTAAATGAATGAAAGACCATAAAGGCATTCACTCATTTACTCATTCTAAATTCACTTATTTCAGACCGCTTTGCCGGCTTTTATCAATAAATCTCTTGTGGCAATAATGCCTTTTTCTTCATCCGTTTCACCCTCATATTCTACGCCTACATATCCGGTATAACCCGCTTCTTTGACGA
The DNA here is from genome assembly GCA_020628725.1 of Saprospiraceae bacterium. Taxonomy (GTDB): domain Bacteria; phylum Bacteroidota; class Bacteroidia; order Chitinophagales; family Saprospiraceae; genus JAHDEO01. The sequence continues at coordinate 3,867 of JAHDEO010000157.1, read as the reverse complement.
CTTTCATCATCTTGTAGTAGTCGATTTTGGTTTCGTCGCCCTTGTCATCAAATGCATACGATTTGGCAGAGACGCCTTTGGCATAAGGCATCATTTTGGCAATGCCGTCATAGATGTCCGGGTATTCCTCGACACACGGTGCGCCCCAGCGTTTGCCGCTTTCGCGTCGAATACAGAAGTTGCCGAAATCGGGTAGCGTACCTGCATTGGACATGCCACAGCCTTCAATCACCTTAGAGACAAAGGTAGGGTCAGAGGAATTCCCGCCGTGATTTTCGACAATAATATTGACGTTTTGCGGTTTGCCATATTCGCAGAGTTCGCTCATGCTTTTTACGCTTTGCTCGATTTGTTCGTCGCGTGTACCTTCGCCATGCAGATTGACGCGGATAGAATGACAGCCTAAATAATTTGCCAAATCTATCCATTTTTTATGGTTGTCTACACCCGCTTTTCGGTCAGATTCTTTTGCTGCCAGATCGCCCTCACCATCTATCATGATAATGAGATTTTCGACGCCATTATCCTTAGAACGTGTCAATAAATCTTTACCGACATTTTTGATAGCTTGCAATTTATTGGAGGCTTCCATGTAGCTTTTACCATAGAGGTGGTTGACGTATTCCAATCCGGCAAAGCCCATTTTTTTGGCTCTTTCTGCAAAATCAAGCGGATTCATACCGCCTTCACGAATGGCGCGATTGAGCGACCATTGAGCGAGCGATAGTTTGAAAAATAGTGCGTCCGAATTGCTTTGTGTCACCGCTTTTTCGGCTGCTGCCTTTTCATTTGCTGATGAATCGCTATTGCAAGCAGTGAAGTGTAATCCACCCATTGCAAGACTTGCATAACCGACATTGCGAATAAAATTCCTTCTTTTCATAGTGTATATGTTAGATTATTTCGAGAAAAATCATTTTCATAAAATTATAAAAGAAATTTAAATTGATTTACATGAAATAGAAATTATTATAAAAAAGCATGAAAAAGAGCCGCCTTAAACTTCGAGACGACTTCATTTTTACAATTTAATTTTAAACGAATCCGAACTAATACAAATCACAATTCGTTGATTGGAATATGAACTACAAAATCATTACAGAGGAAGAAAAGCTACGCGAATTTATCGAATGGCTGCCGGAATTAGCGGAGAATGAGAAATATTATTGCTGTTTATTTGCACGGAAAAAATACTGTGAAGACCAGATTACTTCTGCTGATAAAACCCAACTCAAAAGGTTTCTTTCCAATAAAGATATGTTGTATGGAAAAATCAAACAACTTGAAGTAGGGGTTGGAGCATATCAGCTCAAAAATATCGCTGCACCACAAGAATCACTGGCATTATATATCAATCCCAATCCGCGTGATTTGAAGAAAGCCACTTATCAAGGTATCATCGAACTCACCAAGTTATTGATGAATGATAGAAATAATTTCAATCCTCATGCGGAATTGATGAGTTGTATCCAGCAGAGTGCAGGAAAGAAAAGATACTTGGATTTTGATGTAGATACGAAGGATTTTGATTTTGACCAACTCAAAAATATCATCAACGTTTCTTGCTTGGAAATCGTGGAAACGAGAGGCGGTTATCACATTCTCGTGAGGCTGGCAGACTTAGACCCGAAATACAAAAAGACATTTTATAATGACATCACAGCACTTGGTGTAGACCAGACGGGTGACCAATTATTGCCTGTTCCCGGCTGTACACAAGGTGGTTTTACACCACGATTCATTAGATCTGATTTTGAATGATTTTATTCACTATTAATCTTAAAAAATTATGCTACAAACAATAAAATATAACGATTACAAAACTCAAATCCCTCAAAAGGGTAAACACATTCTCGCTCAACAAAAGGATGACCAAATTCTTGTTTATCAGGCTTTTAATCCTCGTATCACTACTTATGCCGTCGCTAATCAGTGCTTTGGTGGCGCGCATTACAGTTTCAATAGAATGTCGTGGATAAAACCCAATTTTCTGTGGATGATGTATCGCTGCGGTTGGGCAGATAAAGAGAATCAAAAACGCGTACTTGCAATTTGGATAGATAAAAGTGATTTTGACCGAATTTTAGACGAAGCCGTTTTTTCATCTTATCAAGCTGATTTGTATAAAAGCCCCGAAATGTGGAAAGCAGACTTGGCAGCGAAGGAGGTGCGTTTGCAATGGGACCCTGACCACGATATTTACGGCGCAAAACAAGAACGCAAAGCCATACAACTCGGTTTGAAAGGCGAAATTCTAAAGGATTTCGGGACGAAGATGGTACGAGAAATTATTGACATCACTGATTTTGTGAGAACACAAAAACAGAAAATAGATAAAGGAGATATTGATGAATTGGACGTACCCAAAGAGTGGACATACTTTCCTGAAAATGATGAATTGAACCGGAGAATTAAAATCAGCCGACAAAAAATAAAGTCTATTACCTAACTGATGTTACCTAATTCTTTTACAAAAAAAAGCCCTTTGAGCAGCTAAAACACTGTCTCAAAGGGTTTGTATTTTTGTGAAAAACGAACGTTTACTCATCACATTCCGCAAGGTCGTAGCTCTCTCTGAAATAAGTGCTGCCATGCGATACGCCTTCTTCTGCCATCCAGTCAATGACTTGATTGCCACATTTGAAATTGGGGATTAACCGTGAGAAGTTACCGAAATTCAAATCAACAACGACCACATCACCATCATATTCCCAATTATGCGCCAGTGTAGGTGGGTGGGTGTCCGGATCTACCGGAGGGAAATTGCCGTCAGTACCATAAATGGTGTACCGTTTGTCGGCTGTGAATTCGTACATGACATTATCCTCAAAACCTTCCAAATGCCATCTGCCGATAAGCGTAGCATCTATTTCCGGGTCGTTAGGTTCGCAATTGAGGAATGTAGTTGCTATGAGCAATAAAAACAATACTTTTTTCATGATAATTTAAGTTGCGAGTTATCGGATTACGAGTTGCGAGTTTGCCAAACAAACGCGCAGCCCACTACTTTTAACTCTGATTAATTTTAGATTTGTTTTGTGTTTTTATTTTCAGATAACAGGCATTCAAATCGAATGCCTGTTACCAAAAAAAACTAAGGGTAGAATATGAAAACTGTTTAATGTGTTTATGTTTGTTTGGTGATAAGGAATGTGAAAAAACAACCTACATCACAGGCAATTTAAATACTTTTCTAATCGGTATGCCATCATTTGAACGGTACTCGATGTGAATAAAATAGATGCCCGGAGGCAGCCCGTTTTTATCTATGGGTACTTGATGATGACCTTCAAAATTGTCGCTTTGAATCGTTGTTATTTGTCGCCCGTTTACATTGTATAGGTTGATATTGACGATGCCGGGATTTCTCATGTGATAGTTGAGATAAGGTATTGGTCCATTGGTATTGACCAATTGTGCTTCAAATTCGCTTGATGTATCGAAAGGTGCTGTTTTCGGCAAATCCGTCATTCCGGCGCGGTCAAAAGCTATCAGTGCGTCTTTGATTTCTTTGTTTTTCATGACGTGCAGATAGCGACGTACTTTGGTGATTTCCTCTTTGAGTTTGCTTTTATTGGTGGCTTGATTTAAGCTGACCAAGAAATCATTCATCGCTTGGATATGTTCATTAGTGATATTTGCAGAATGTTTGCCGACAAAAGATTTGAACAATAATGCCTTTGCCATATCTTTTATCTTGTCAAAATCTTCATTAACTTTTGCATAGCGCGGGTCTTTGGATTCGAGGATGCGGTGAATCTCTTTGCGGTATTTGATGTAAGTGCTTTCTGCCGTAAGGAAGTTTTTGATAAATTCGTCGTTGGCAAATTGCCCGAACTCACCACCTATCGCCACTAAATTAGCATC
>JAHDEO010000156.1 GCA_020628725.1 Saprospiraceae bacterium | reverse complement strand
CATTCAAACCGATAGATCCCTGTTCAAATGAATATCAATCCGAGGTTGCATGTAATGACAATAATGATTGTACTGTCAATGATGTAAAAATTGTATCTAATTTTGACGGTAGGGTGTGTATCCCTTGTATCGGTACATTGGATAGTGGAAGCTGCAACGCTGCTTGTACGACCACACAAGCCTGTGATGACGGCAACCCATGTACTATCAACGACACAGAAGCCCTCGCCGCAGACGGTAGTGTATGTGTACCATGCATGGGAACAGTCGATACTTCCAGTTGCGATGCTGCATGTGTCACCGTGTGGTCATGTGATGACGGAGATCCGTTGACTATCAATGATATGGAAAGTGTCGCAGAAGATGGTAGTACTTGTTCGACTTGTGTTGGTGTTCCGGTGGCAGCATGTTCAAATACGACGGTTCAATCTTGCGATGACGGTAACCCATGTACATTCAATGACCAAGAGACTATTTCCAATCTGGACGGTACTACATGTATACCGTGTATGGGAACAACAGATGAAGATAGTTGCAACGCAGCATGTACTATAGTCCAAAACTGCAATGATGGCAACCCTCTAACTATCAATGATATGGAAGCCGTCGCTGCCAATGGAAATATATGTACACCCTGTGTAGGTACACTTGTAGATGCTTGTTCTGATACATCTGCTCTGCCTTGTAATGACGGCAATCCGTGTACAGAAGGAGATGTAGAAATTGTCTCTAATCTTGATGGCAGCATCTGTGTACCATGTGCCGGGCAAGTAAATCCATCTAGTTGCAACACCTCATGCACATCAACACGAGCATGTGATGATAATGACCCCTGTACTGTGAATGACGAAGAAGTTGTTGCGATAGACGGTACAGTTTGCTCTCCATGTGCAGGTATTATCAATGTATCAAGTTGTAGTGAAGGTTGTACATACGAACAAACATGTGACGATGGCAACCCATGTACAGAAAATGATATGCAAGTAGTAGCAGCAGACGGAAGTATATGTGTTCCTTGTGTAGGCACTATAATTATTGATTCAAACTGTGCTTGTGCAACCGAGCAAGAATGTAACGATGGTAATCCACTAACTTTAGGTGATGTAAGAACCGTCGCTACTGACGGAACAATTTGTGAGCCTTGTGCCGGAACTTCGCTTTGTGATGCTTTTGATCCAATTAGCAGACCATGTGACGATGGCAATGAGTGTACAGTAAATGATGTCGAGTATCACGTCACACTAGTTTTTGGAACTGAAATATGTGTGCCTTGTGCAGGTACTTTTGCAGATGACGACAATGACGGTCTATGCAATGCCGAAGATACTTGCCCGGATTTCGACAATAATTTAATCGGTACGGCTTGTGACGATGGTGATGTTTGTACGGTAAATGATATTTACACAAATGACTGTGTGTGCGAAGGTACAGTAAATGAATCAAGTTGTCATCCTGACTGTATCGTTTATTATCCTTGCGACGACGAAGACCCTTTGACTACCAATGATATGGTGGGCTTGGCTTCCGATGCTTCGCAGATATGCGTACCCTGTGCAGGTAATTATGACCCGAATGCTTGTATAGAAGATATTAGCATTTCTATTTATGATGTCAATCAGACGTATTATGAAGTATCCAATACAATTACCACCGTATTAGACGCTAATGTAGAGGTGAATGACGGCGAACAATTCACCCTGAATGCAGGATATTATGTCAAGTTACAACCGGGTTTTAATGCTAAAGAAGGCTCTAACGTACGCGCATATATACAAGGTTGTGAGCCAAGCGGCCAAAAAACAGAGCAGTCCACACTTGCATCGGTCACGCACTATCCTAACCCATTCAGAGATGAAGTCACGCTTGAGGTTAGTGTAGATGCCGAAGCAGAAGCACAAATCGTCATCTCGGATGTCAATGGCAGAATGGTCGCACAATTATCCGTAGAACAACTCTATCGCGGTACACAAACGATTGACATTTCCACAGAAAACTGGATACCCGGTATTTACTTTTACCAAGTACAAATCCGTGAGCAAAATACAGGCATTTTGAGCCATGCAAACGGTGCTTTGGTAAAAATGTAAATAATTTACCGGATTTTTTAAACAAAAAAACCTTCACAAAAATGTTATTAATCAAATCATTAAATAACGAAAAAAATAAACTTTGTAAAAACGGGTCAAACTCTTCCTATGAAATACAGCAAGATTCCCTGACCTTGCAATCAAATCAAAATACGATTGCACATTTTATCAAACAAAACAATTTTTTTCAACAACATTTTTAAAATTAATTATTATGAAAATCTTAAAATTAATCGGATTCATGCTTTTAGTAGCAAATTTTGTAATGGCGCAAACCACATATGGTGTAGGTGCAGGAGCAGTAGGAAATAGCTCAAATAGCAATTCATATTATGGTAAAGACGCCGGAACAAATGCAGTAGGAGATAACAATACATATGTTGGTTCTAATGCCGGCAGGGACTCAAATACTGGAATTAACAATGTAGGAATTGGACATAGAAGTTTATTCCAATCTACTGGAACTTATAATGTAGGAATTGGTAGTAAAACCGCAGAAACAGTTTCTGGAACTCAGAATGTGTATATTGGAGGATTGTCAGGGCTGACCGCGACAAACGGAGATAACAACGTTGGTATAGGGTATGCTGCTTTACAAACCAATAATGGCTCAAGTAATCTTGCAATTGGCTTATTTTCTGGATATAGTAATGATGTCGGTCAAGACAATACCTTCATGGGAGCTTATTCCGGTCGCTATAATCTATCCGGTAGTTACAATATTTACTTAGGAAGATCAGCTGGTGCGAATAATAATGGAAGTGGAAATGTATTTGTTGGTACAGGATCAGGTACTCAAATCGAAACGGGTAATTATAATGTCTGTATTGGTAATTATGCTTCTAGAAATCATACAGAAATAGATGATAGCTATAAACTTTACATTAATATGCAAGAAAACTCGGCTGCCGTTAATACTCCTCTTATCTATGGAGAATTTGCCAACAGTGGTAATGGCAATAAAGGTAAAGTAGCCATTAACTATGATAGAATTCCTCTTGATGCAGAAAACAATCCATATACCCTCGCCGTCAATGGTAAAACTATGACAGAGGAAGTGCAGGTTATGTTGGAAGAGGACTGGTGGCCTGATTACGTCTTCACTGAAGACTACAACCTCATGTCCCTCACTGACCTCGAAGCAGAAATCGAAGAACTCGGTCACCTACCCGGCGTACCTTCTGCCGAAGAAGTAGAAGAAAATGGTCACGCACTTGGTCAAATGGACGCTATCCTACTCGAAAAAATCGAAGAACTCACACTCCACCTTATCGATATGAATAAGGAAATGGAAAAGCTACGCGAGCGAAACGAAGTACTAGAAACTCGCTTAAGCGAGGTCGAAGATAAGTAAGGGAATCCGATATTCATTTTCCCTGACAATCATGTTGTTGGAGAATTACATAAATAGTAATTCATCATGCAGCCCCCGCTATCCTTAGGCGGGGCTGCATTAATCTTCCAACAACAGCACCTACTCCCCAAATTGATGAATTGACACATTTTATTTTCTAACAACACTTTATTTATCCAACAGCATTTATCGTGGTGTCTTTCCGAAAACCACAGCACCCGATAAATCCAACAACACAACATTATGAAAAATTTAATCTCGTATCCAAAACACGCTCTATCCACTTTACTTTTATTTTTTGCTTTTTTGATGATTGCTGAAGCGCAGGATTATAGTCAGGTAGTCAGAGAAAATGGCTTAATCATGCAGCGCATTGATGACGAACACACAGGAAAAATAAACTACATATATAATGAACCCCACAATCAGAGCTTCATGTACTTGAGGGCTTCAAAAGACGACAATGGTAATAATTGTATTTTAAACGAAGACGGGCTGCTAAGAATTAATGAATACGATCTTTGTCGTGCAGATGAGCCTGATGTCGAAATAGTCACTTTAGACCCTAGTGTAAAACTATATGTCAACGGAAATGCTGCTAAGAATACCGGTGATGGTTTCTGGGATATTGTCTCTGACAAAAGGCTCAAAAAAAATATTAACCCGTTAAAGAATAGCCTGGATGTATTGAAAGAAGTAGAATTTGTAGAATTTGAGTACAACGGTTTAGCACGAACTACTACCGATAAAAAATATTACGGTGTACTCGCACAACAAGTCAGAGAGGTACTTCCCAGCACTGTAAAGACTTTCTCTGGAAAACTACATGCCTCTCATAAGAATGATACAGAATTATTGATGTTCAATCCCAATGATTTGATGTACACAGGGCTAAATGCAATTAAAGAATTAGCTACCATTACAGAAGAACAACATCAGGAATTGGTGGATAACTTAGAAGAAGAAAAGAGAAGAAATGGTGTTTTGGAAGGCAGAATAGATGAATTGGAGAATAAATTGGAACAATTAATCTCCTCACTCTCCCAAGATGAGTCGTCAAAAGCCTCATATTCAAGTTCAATATTCCTATCAGCACAGGGAACAAGTAAATTACACCAAAATACTCCTAATCCATTAAACCAATCTACTTTAATCAAATATGAATTGACACAAGTTACTAACACGGCGTTTATTTTGATTCAAGATATGTTTGGAAGGGTTGTAGAAAAGATAGCACTTCCTGACAATATAAAAATCGGAACAGTCGAATTTAATGCTGCAAAAGTAGGGCTCAAAAACGGAACTTATGTATACACATTGGTAGTCAATGGGCAACAGCTTGATTCCAAGCAAATGATATTTATTGAATAACACAAAATAACATAGTGAGTTCCTCTTTTTAGCAAAGAGGAACTCACACAAATATCACAAAGTTTTCTGTTCACACCATAATTTCATGACCTCATAAACAGGGGTAGATATTGCCGGATTTAAATTCTTGTATGATATTAATTCCCTGTAAAAATCAGAAATAACACTTTGATTTTCATTCGAATCAATACAACGCACCAATTTTCTAAAGTATGTAATAATAATTTGTTCAAAATCAAATAAACGATGTCTGTCAGCTAACACCCGACGAGTCGATTCGACGCGATTATATAAATTCTCATCTCCATAATCATAACAAATTGGTAATTGGATAACTCTAGCCAGATAAATGAATCTCTCACCTTCTTTAATATTCTCATAATTCAGAATACGACTTAACCATATCATTGCTTTATCTATATTTTTTCCAAACCAGTAGGCTAACGTAATATTATAACAAAAAGCCAATTGGCGTCTCTTGGGAATTACTTTACAAAGAGCCTCCCATTTTTCCTCAATTTCATCGGCAATTTCAATAGCTTTTTCAAATTCAAACATGCTTAACCAACTATTCAGAACTTGAAAACGGGTAGTATTAAATGAGCGCATATTTTCTGTGGAATTACCGTAACTAGTTCGCATTTTATCAATTATATCAAAAATATCATCAGTTTGTCTGGCTTTTCTACACAACTCAATATAGTTGCAAAGTGTGTTCTTATAATCAATCGCTGTTTCATAAGAATTAATATCTAGCGTTTCATAAACACTAACCATTTCTTTAGCATACTTGTAAGCGTATTGTATTTCTCCTTCTTTTCTATGGTGAGTACTCTGTATAAAATAGTAGTATTTCTTCGCCTTTCTTGATATAGGGGTATCCGATATATCAAGAGGTAGATCTTTTAGTAAAAAATTCATTTCTTCTTTAGTTTTGTGTTTCGAGAAATTCCAATCTTTTACACTTATCAAATAAACCTGTTCATATAAACTTGATAACTGGATTTCATGAGTAAGAAGTTTCACATACTCTTCTCTTTTTTCAATTAGTTTGGCGGTTTTTAATTCCAACTTCCCTTTTTCATCCAAAAGTTTATTCAACAACTTCTCCCACTCAAACAACTCAATCAAAACAGAAAAACACTCATGCTTCTCCGCCATCTTCTTAATATCTTTTATCTGCTTCTCAAATTCTTTGACCAAACCCTTATGATTAGATGCCTTTTCATAAAGTACAGGCAATAGATTCATCTGCCGCCGCAGCGAAGTCTCCACTGTGCGGTCAGCATGAAAGATGCTCAGGCTTTCGAGGATTTTCTCCTTCAATTGCGTTTTCTTACGCGGTAGTTGTTTGATGAATTTATCCTTTTTGAAATGCTTCTTTACCGTGTCTTCATCATATGTTTCTTGCGTATCTATAAACTCGAATAGACGCAAATAATCAGGCTTTTCTTTAGCATGATGGACACGCGAATACTTTGAGAAGTAAGTTTTTTCGCCGGGGGTTAAGGATTTAATCAATACAAATAGCTTGTCTTGCTGTACCATAACGTATAGCTGTTGGGTTTATAATTTATTTTTGCATTTTAGTGTAGCGGAATAATCGGATTTTAAAGTTAAAAAAAAATCACCATTTTTCAAAATATTCATGTCAATACTCAATAAAAATTGAAAGCTTTCTAAAGAAAAATGAGCCATTTCCAAACTGGAAATGACTCATCTATTTTCTCAAAAAAAACTCGTAACTCGCAAACCCGCAACTCGTAACCCGTTTACATCTCCACACTCATCAAATCAGCAAAACGTTTTACACGAGCGTCAATTTCGCTTTTATCCAAATTTTTAATCTTATCAATACCAAATTTCTCCACCGTACACGATGCGAGTACCGAGCCGTAGACTACTGCACGCTTCATATTCTCAAATGACAAATCGCCTGTACCTGCGAGGTAGCCGATAAATCCGCCTGCAAAGGTATCGCCTGCACCTGTCGGGTCAAAAACTTCCTCAAGCGGCAGCGCAGGTGCAAAAAAGATATTTTCCTCATGGAAAAGTAATGCACCGTGTTCACCTTTCTTGATGACCAAGTATTTTGGTCCCATCGCACGTATTACGCGAGCAGCTTTTACGAGAGAATATTCTCCTGAAAGCTGTCGAGCTTCCTCATCGTTGATAGTTAATACATCTATCTCGGCGATGACTTTTTTCAAGCTATCCAAAGCCACATCCATCCAAAAATTCATTGTGTCGAGTACAACGAGTTTTGGACGTTGATTCATTTGTTGGATGACACGCATCTGGACTTCCGGTGTCAGGTTGCCGAGCATCACGTATTCTGCATCTTTGTAACTTTCGGGCAATATCGGGTCAAAATCCGCCAATACATTTAGTTCCGTTACGAGCGTATCACGCGAATTCATATTGTCATGATAACGCCCAGCCCAATAAAATGACTTTTGCCCTTCTTTAATTTGCAATCCTTCCATGCTCACGCCTCTTGCACGCAAAGCGTCTAGCTCTGCGTCCGGAAAATCATCACCGATTACTGAGCATAATTTGATGTCATTAACAAAATAGGATGCTGCCCAACTAATATAGGTCGCAGCACCACCCACAATGCGGTCTGCTTTTCCAAAAGGTGTTTCAATAGAATCAAATGCTACTGTGCCAACTGTTAACAGGCTCATTTCTTGTTTGTTGAAGTTCATGGTTTATAGTTCGTAGTGCATAGTTCATAGTTCACAGCACGTAAAAATACTATGAACTACCAACTATGAACTATGAACTATGCACTACGAACTAATTTTTTTTAAAAATTTTCGCCACAAAGATTGCACATTTATTTTTCTTAGCCTACCTTTGCATCACTTTTTGAAAAAAGATTTGCATAGGCAGAACTTTTTCCCTTCAAAAAACGTATTAATAAAGTCTCTTTTAGAGATAAACTGCCTCCATAGCTCAGCTGGTTAGAGCGCCGGACTGTTAATCCGTAGGTCCTAGGTTCAAGTCCTAGTGGGGGCGCAAATAAAAGGCTATCCGTTTTGGGTAGCCTTTTTTAGTTTTGTCTCATATGATTACACTACAACCTATTACTATCCAAAACTTTCGTTCTATCATAAAGCTCACCGTCAGAGATGATGAAAAAGGCTTAGTTTTTCCCAATGTGCGCTCCATCGCAGAGGCGTATGTCAAGCGTAAGACTACGCCACTTGGCATTTATGCAGACGATACGCCCGTTGGTTTTTTGTATTATGGTCAATTTGAGGAGGATAAGGGCGAGTATTGGGTAGCACGATTGATGATTGATAAAGACCATCGTAGAAAAGGCTACGCAGAAGTTGCGATGCGTTTAGTATTGGATAAATTGCAAGAGAAAGAAGATTGCAAAGAGGTGTTTTTATCATTTGTACCAAAAAATGCAGCCGCACAAGCCCTCTATGATAAATTAGGTTTTGAAGATACGGGAAAAATTGTTGACAAGGAAAAACTATACGTTTTCCGATTTTGAGTCTTATTTTTGGAATTTGGTGCTTGGAATTTTCACACAACCGTTCCACAACACTTTTTAAATTTCTTGCCACTATCGCACGGGCAAGGGTCATTCCTACCGATTTCGGCATCAACGATTTTAAATTCGCGCTCACTCAAACGTTGATGGAATATCATTTCGAGGTAATCATAAAGTTCAGGATGTCGGCGTTCGAGTAATTTTGGACATTCAAAAAAATACTCACACAGAACCGCAAAAAACTCTGCTCGATTAGTCGCACCATAAGGTCTGATACAGCTTTCCCCTTCTTCGATTTCGTCAATTTTCTTATCCACCATATCAAACCACGGGAGCACATACTGTTTTTCGAGTAAGAGCGAAGGCACACCGTCTATTGTACCATCAGCTTTGTCGATGAGGTGTACAAATTCGTGAATCGCTGTATTGCGCTTGTCAGATTCGTTTTTGAAACCTTGCCTGAGTGCGCCACGTGAAAGAATCATCTTCCCCTCCATATAGCCCGTACCAACCATACCGAGTATGCGGCGGTCTTCGCCTTCTGTTTCAAAATCATGATTAAAGGAAGAGGAATAAAGTAGCACTTCGTCGAGGTTATAATATTTCCATTCAGGGAAAGCAAAAATTGGAATGACCGCACTTGCAGCAATCAATAATCGGTCAAGGTCATGGACTTTCGTTTCAATAGGCGTGATTTTACAATTCGCCAAAAACTCCATCACTTTATACTCAAACAAGTGTTTTTTATCAATATCCAAACCGGCATAAAAGCGCACTTCTTGTGCCAATAAAGTTTTCCACTTACGCGACATTGCCTCTTCGGGGTCTGTCCATTTATCCATCGAATCGTAGATGAAATATCCTGTAATAACCAGAGTGGCGAGAAGAAGAAATAGCATGAGATTAAGTGATTTTTGATTCGGCGATTTTTGATTTTTGATTGCATTTTGCTTCGCAAAATTTTCTTAATAATCGAAAATCAAAAATCACTCAATCAAAAATGGGGCTAGGCTGAAAAGGAAGTCCCGCAACCGCAGGTATCTGTTGCATTTGGATTAGTAAAAGTAAAACCGCGATTATTCAAGCCATCGAGAAAGTCGATTTCCATACCGAGCAAGTAAATGGCATGTGCTTTATTCATAAAAACGCGCATACCATTTATCTCAAATTCATCGTCTTTTTCTTCTTTTACATCAAATCCAAGTATATACGTAAAGCCCGAACAACCACCACCTTTTACGCCTACACGGAGTCCGTGGTCGTCAGGAAGGTTTTGCTCCTCGCGGATGCGTTGGAGTTGCTTTATTGCGCCCTCAGTGAGGGTAATGGGTATCGTTAATGTATCCATTCCAATGAGTGAATTTTGAATGAGTGAATGAGTGAATTAATGCTACAATGCGTTAATGGCAAATAATTCAATCCAAACGCGAGCTTTAAGTTTTGAGTAGATGAAAAAATCACCTGCTATTTAGTGTATTTTTAGTCAACTCGTAACTCGCAACCCGATAACTCGTAACTCTAATTAATTTACAAAATTACGAAATGCTATTGACTTCGTCATTTATTAAATAAATTTGCGGTCGAATTAGTTCATAGTTTTTAGTTCATAGTTCATAGAAAACGTATTAATTAATGTTTTTCAAGAAAATAACTATGAACTACCAACTATGAACTATGAACTTGAATAGTTTATGGAAAATTTAATTGAGATTCTAAAATATACCATCCCCGCATTGGTCGTTTTTTTGACGGTGTATGTTATGCTGCGTCAGTATTTCCAATTTGAAGCCAGAGCCAAAGAACTGGATTTTAAAACGGGTAATCGAAATATCACGTTGCCTTTGCGTCTGCAAGCTTATGAGCGATTGACCGTACTTTGCGACCGTATTTCATTGCCCAATCTCATTCTACGCATACGTACCGGAAGTATGACGGCAGATGATTTGCAAGTCGCATTGCAAGTCGCTATTCAGCAGGAAATGGACCACAATGCTGCCCAACAAATGTATGTTTCTCCCGAATTGTGGCAAATTATTAGCCTCGCTAAAAACGACGCTATCAATACCATCAATCAGGTAGCCAAACAAATGCCGAATGGAGCTTCGGGCTTGGATTACAGTCGTGAGTTATTCCGATTTCTGGACGAAAAAGGTGGTACAGGTCTTGATAAAGCTTCGCTTGCTATCAAGAAAGAAGTGAGTTTATTATTATGATTGTTAAATTGCTTTATGGTTCGATTGTTATATTGTTTCATTGTTCATTTCTATTTTTTGCAAAACAAAAAACACTAACAATGGAACAATATAACCATGAAACAATGAAGCCATCTAACTCAGAATCCTTCAATCCTCCCGACTCGGTTCACCCTCCGGCTGACGCTCTTCTTCCGGCTTACGCGGACGATATCGTCTGTATGGTTTTTCTTCCTTACCATACAAAAATCTCACAATCGTATTCGGATTGAATGAAATTTCTTTGATATGTCCAAGTGCCTCCGGCTTAGGGTATTCCGTACCGGGTAGACGCATACAGAACAGTTTGGTCGGCACTTCTGATGAAAGCTCAACCTCTGCCTGAATCCAGTCGTCATTATGTGGAGAATCGCCTTGCAAGACCACAATCATATCTACCTCATTATCGTGAAGTATTTCTTTGATGTGAGCTTTAATGATATTATAATCGTGAAAATCCTGCTCTGCTTCATGGGAAATAACGACATCTCTGCCCATTTTTCCCTTCTCATTCCATTTGTGAATTTTCTTTAGCCAGTGTGCCTCATTTTCAGCACAACTTACGAATATTGACTTTGCCATAAGTTTTGAAGTTTAATGTTGGAAAACCAAGCTGTAAAGAGCGTTGTGAAGTGCAAATACAATGTTTGATCCGTTAAAAACGAATCATTTTTCATAAAAAAAGTATCATGTTAATTTTATATTATTTGCTGAAAGCAAATTTATAAACTGTACTTGAACTTGATACTTGTATTTGTACTTAATCTGTTTACTTCACGTTCAAAAAGGTTATCCTGTAAATTTGTTTGTTAGTAATAAAAAAATCCGTGTTATTCTATCTGCTTCTGAATGTGCTTTATGAGTTTCCCTCTACAATGATAATTATTTTTTAAAGAAAATAAAAAAAATAATTGATAATTGATTTGCGTATAAATTACGTAAATCAACTTTGAATTTTGAATAATTGAATTTTGAATGAGTAAAAAAGCATGTTTCACTTAGAAAAAACAAACTGTTAATTAGTATTTTATAAATAAAAAAACAGCTTACTTGATTGATTCCATTAATTATAGGAAACAATATAAAACATCAATTCATTCAAAATTTATTCATTCACAACTCAAAATTAATCCACAATCATCGTAGCGGTATCGAGTTCTTGTTGAACGATATTTTCGGGCAATTCGCGGTACTCGTACTCTTGTGTACGGAGTTGAGGCTTAAAGCCTGCATCGCGGATTGCTTGTTGTATGCCATCTGCGGTAAATCGGAAAGCAGCACCGGCAGCCGATACTACATTTTCTTCTATCATTATCGAGCCGAAATCATTCGCGCCTGCATGTAGACACACTTGCGCGACTTGCTTACCGACTGTCAGCCATGATGCTTGGATATTCACCACATTAGGCAACATAATCCGGCTCATAGCTATCATACGAATATATTCGTCGGATGTTACGGTGTTTCTCGCTCGTTTTAAGCGTTTTAACATCGTATCTTCGTCCATGAAGGGCCAAGGAATGAATGCCAGAAAGCCCTTTGCATCAGCAGGTTTTTCGGCTTGCACCTCTCGTAGCCCGACAAAATGTTCAAATCTTTCACGGTCTGTTTCGACATGCCCGAACATCATCGTGGCAGAGGTTGTGATATGGAGTTGATGTGCGGCACGCATCACATCCAACCATTCCTGACCACCGCATTTCCCCTTTGAAATCAAGCGGCGTACGCGGTCACTCAATATCTCTGCACCAGCCCCCGGTAACGAATCCAAACCTGCCTCTTTTAAGGCACTGAGCACCTCTGTATGAGTCGATTGTTCTAGCTTCGTGATATGGGCTATTTCGGGTGGTCCCAAGGCGTGAAGTTTCAAGTCGGGATAGAGAGATTTGAGTTCGCGGAAAAGCTTGCAATAATAATCCAAGCCAAGGTCAGGGTGGTGTCCGCCCTGCAAAAGTAATTGATTTCCGCCGTATGCAAAAGTTTCGTCTATCTTTTTTTTGTATTCCTCTATCGTAGTAATATAAGATTCCTCGTGTCCGGGCTTACGAAAGAAATTACAAAATTTGCAATTGGCGATGCAGACGTTGGTCGTATTGGAGTTACGATCGATAATCCATGTGACCGTATTGTTGGGGACGTGGTGTTGACGCAAGGCATTACCCACGTACATGAGTTGGGCAGTTGTGGCATGTTCCCACAAGTGCAATCCTTCATCTACGGTCAGGAATTCCAGTCCCAACGCGCGGTGCAGCAGGTTATTTATTTCCATTGTTGTTAGTAGCAGTATTAGATTATGCTTGTTTGGAGTAAAATGTTAACAAATACCTTACCTATATGTTTAGATGTTGTCTAAATAGGTATTGTATTAATATTTTGTTAACGTTTTTTCGCGGAAAACAGTGCGTAAAGTTATAAAATATGTTGTGTCTTCACTTCCTAGCCTAAAATATATCTTTAAGTTCAAAAAATTAAAAACAATGGACGTAAGAATTGATTTGGTAATTTCGACAAAATATCCTGCTAAGGAAAATGCAGAACAGGAAATAAAAAAAATATTAAAACAAGAACCTATTCGTTCAGGAATAGATGGACATTTAGGTGGTCAAAAAAGGAGATATTTTAGATATCATTTAGGAAATGATGCCAGCGTAAAGAAAGGCGATATATTTCATTTAAGAAACGAAATATCAGCTAATAGTGAAATAATAAAAAAGTTAAACGAAAAGAAATTCGTTACCAAAATATGCTTTTTCATTGATTATATTGATGTTTCTCACCTTTGGACAAGGTGGGAATTTGACCAAAATGAAGTCTCTAAAATAGAAAGAGATTATGGAATAGAAATCGACTATGATTACCAATTACCCGAACAAGGAATAGAAGGAATAAATGTTATCTGGCAAGAACAAAACTGGAACAAAAGATGGCTTGCAGAAGAAATACTTGAAAAATATTTTGAAGAAAATAAATACATAGCTTCTCTGCAAGGAGCTGAAATGGGAATCAATGAAAAAAATATGTCAATTTATTTATTGACTACAATGGAGAAAAAAGACGAAGCTATCAAGTTGATAAATAAAGTCTTAGCACAGAATGGCATAGCGGGGTACACTATAGAATAGAACTTTTTCATGACAGCCAATCCAAAGCATCCCCCAAAGCAATTCGCAGCACATAATTATAGGCAGTCACAATTCCTCTGAGTCCTCATCATATGGCTGCGAATTTGATGAACTAATAAGCTCATAACTATCGTATTGGAAAAATGGGTTATCACCATACTTATGGAAACGACCATGTAGTTTGATAGAAGGATGTGTAAAAGAGTAAATGCTATCCGATATCGGGTCTGCTTCTTTGCTGGCAACAATATTGAAACAAGCTTGCTTTTGGTGACATTCTCCATCGTCTCCGCCTGCGGCATAATACTCATAATCCATCCATCTTGGACAGTAACACGCAAAATGAATGTACACTACCTCAATAATTGTGTCATTATTTGAGAGTGTAATATTCGGAAAATTATCAAGTGCATTCTCACCTTCATAAGGTCCGCGAGGTGTCATACAAAGCCATACTATGAACCCTAATACACCAATAATGAAAAGAAGTATTATTATGATATAGTTTTTGAGCATGT
>JAHDEO010000155.1:3906-14290 GCA_020628725.1 Saprospiraceae bacterium | reverse complement strand
AGAAGGTTGGCAAACTTCGGGCGTAGGAGACGCGACTTTCGTGAAAGCCGGATACAAAATCGCCAACATCCGAATCAGCAAACCGCCGCACGACAGAGACAAAGCCAAAGGCAAAAAGACCTTAATTGATTTTGAAAAAGGCGAGATTTTTACGGACGGAAAATGGCTCGGCTACGAAGCCGAACACCTGACGACGACATTGGATATTGGCAAAAGTAAAGCAATTAAAGGTGTAGTTGTCAGCGCATTAGAAGACACTAATAGTTATATATTTTTCCCGAAAGCGATAAAAGTAGCGACCTCCACAGATGGCAATTCATTCAAACCACAAACCGACATCAACATCCCGATTGCCAAAGAAGGTCATCCGCCGGAAACCAAATCTTTCCTGCTAAATTTTGAGGAAACCGAAGCGCGGTACGTGCAAGTCAAAATTCTCGGTATGCTCAAAAATCCCGAATGGCATCCTGCGCCCGGCGCGAAAAATTGGATTTTTATTGATGAGATTTTGGTGAACTAATTTTGAATTTTGAATGAATTAATTTTGAATATTTCGCCTACCCACACCTCTCCCGATAGCTATACGGAAAAGGAAGCCCTATGCAAAATGCGGTGTGTAGAGCAATCGCTTTAGGGAATCAAAGGGCGCACGAAGGCACTTTCAACACAAAAAAGCACAGAGCAAAACGCCCTGTGCTTCGTATTATTGACCTTTTTTTAATATTTATTCTAAGCCGGTTCTAAGACCGCTACTTCTTTCACTGTTTTGATAATTCTACCTGCTACTTTGTACGGGTCAGCAGCCGAGTTCGGGCGGCGGTCTTCCAACCAACCTTTCCAGCCACTCTCTACTGTAGCAATCGGAATACGAATCGAAGCCCCTCTATCCGATACGCCGTAGCTGAATTGGTCGATAGCCTGAGTTTCGTGCAATCCTGTGAGTCTCAGGTGATTATCTTCACCATAAACGTCGATGTGTGCTTTGATAATTTCAGGTGAAGCACCAAAAGCATCACATATCATATCGTAATCCGCCTTGTTGCCCGATGTACGCAAGAGCGTATTCGAGAAGTTGGCGTGCATACCCGAACCATTCCAGTCACCAAGTACGGGCTTGCAGTGATAGTTGATAGAAACGCCGTATTTTTCTGCCGTTCTTTCCAACAAATAACGCGCTACCCAAGTATGGTCGCCTGCTGCTTTACCGCCTTTTGCGAAGGTTTGAAATTCCCATTGTCCTGCCGCCACTTCTGCGTTGATACCTTCTACATTGATACCTGCTTCGAGGCAAAGGTCGAGGTGTTCTTCGATAATTTCGCGCCCGAAAGCATTCGCGGCACCTACCGAACAGTAGTATTGCCCCTGTGGGTTCGGATAGCCGTCAGCTGGAAAACCAAGTGGCTTATTTGTACCCGGATCCCACAAGAAATATTCTTGCTCAAAGCCAAACCAGAAATCATTATCATCATCGTCAATCGTAGCACGTCCGTTAGATTCGTGTGGTGTGCCGTCAGGATTGAGTACCTCTGTCATCACCAAAAATCCTCCTTTACGGTCAGGGTCAGGAAAAATCGCAACAGGCTTCAATAAGCAATCCGAAGAACCGCCTTCTGCCTGTTGAGTAGAACTTCCGTCGAATGACCACATCGGGCAATCTTCCAAATTTCCACTAAAATTATGTTTGATTTTTGTTTTGCTACGCAAACTTTGTGTGGGCTTGTAACCGTCAAGCCAGATGTATTCTAATTTAGCTGCTGACATATCTAATGAATGAATTTTGAATGAACGAATGAATGAATTATAATGCTACAATGATATAATGCGTCAATGCTACAATATTTTTACTGATACATTATTATTCATTTATTGGTTCATGAAAAATGAAATTTAATAAAAATGTTTCACAAAGATATTTAATAAAAGTTAAAAATCAAGGCTATTTTTTCATTTTTTAGCTAAATTCAATAAAAAATTTTAAAAAAAATAGCTTCTCAGATTCTTTTAACTTATTTTTGTGAATATTTTTCAAAAATAATTTTTAATAATTTGAAATGAAGCTAACATAAAATACGCGATTGGATTTCGTATTATTTGTTTTGCAAATTCATTTGAATACGTATTAAAATTTTCATTTAAACGAAAAAAACGTCATAAATTTTGAATTATTCACCGTCAGGTTGACGGTATTATATTTAATCGGGTTGCGGGTTACGGGTTGCGAGTTATCAAATATTGCGTGAAAGAGTGTCGTAAATAAAAATGTTAAAATAATTTCTTTTTCACGCATATTCAGCTAACTCGCAACCCGCAACTCGCAACTCGCAACTCGAACAATGAATCAACGATTAAAAGCATTGCAAAGGATAGCACAAGGTAAACAGCAAGATATTTTGAACGAGAATCAAAAAATTTCAGAAATATTCGCTTCAAATGTATTTGGGGATGATGCCATGAGCCAATTTCTGTCAGAAGAGGCTTTTTTGCAAATAAAATCCGCCATACAAGCCGGTACAAAAATCAACCGTGATATTGCCGAACAGGTGGCTTCTGCCATGAAATCGTGGGCGATGAGTAAGGGGGCGACACATTATACACATTGGTTTCATCCATTGACGGGCGTGACGGCAGAGAAGCACGACGCTTTTTTCCGCCTGAAAAACGGCAAAGCGATTGAAGAATTTCGCGGCGATGCGCTTGTGCAGCAAGAGCCGGATGCAGCGGGTTTTCCGACGGGTAGCCTTCGGAGTACTTTTGAAGCGCGGGGTTTGACGGCTTGGGACCCGTCTTCGCCTGCCTTTATCATGGAAATTGGTAATGGTAAGACGCTTTGTATTCCAACAATTTTTGTGGCATATACGGGCGAGGCATTGGATTATAAATCGCCTTTGTTGAAATCTCAACATTATTTGGAGCAGGCGGCGTTGGCGGTGTGTCAGTATTTTGACCGTAACATTACGAGTGTAACGCCGATGTTGGGTTGTGAGCAGGAATATTTTGTGGTGGATGACGGCTTGTATAGTGCGCGTCCTGATTTGGTCTTGTTGAAGCGGACTTTGTTTGGGCGGGTATCGGCGAAGGGGCAACAATTGGGCGACCATTATTTTGGGGCGATACCGGAGCGCATCTATACTTTTATGTTGGATTTGGAGCGTGAGGCGCATAAAATTGGGATTCCCGTCCGCACACGACATAATGAAACGGGACCGAGTCAGTTTGAATTAGTGCCTGATTATGAGGAACTTAACGTAGCAGTTGACCATAATCAATTGCTCATGGACTTGATGGGGCGTGTGGCAAAACGACATGGTCTGAGAGTCTTGTTGAATGAAAAACCCTTTGCAGGAATTAACGGCTCGGCAAAGCATAATAATTGGTCGTTGCAGACAAATACGGGGCGCAATCTGCTCGCTCCGGCAGAAACACCGCGTAAAAATATCCTGTTTTTGACCTTCCTCGTATGTACGCTCAATGCGGTGCGCGAGCATGGCGAATTATTGTATGCAAGTATCGTTTCGGCAGGTAATGAACGGCGATTGGGCGCAGAGGGCGCACCACCGCCGATGATGGGTGTATATATAGGTGAGCAATTGGAGGCGGTGTTTGAGGAGATAGAAAAACGCGGTGAAGAATGGATTAAAAATGAAGATATGAAGCAGGAATTGAAGTTGGATATTCACAATAAAATTCCTGATTTGTTGCTGAATAATACGGATAAAAATCGCACTGCGCCTGTGGCGTTTACGGGTAAAAAAATAGAAATTCGATTGGTAGGTGCTTCGCAAAATGCTGCGCCTTCGATGATTGTGTTGAATACGATTGTGGGGCAACAATTACAGCGATTTGCGGACGCGGTGGAGACGATGATGAAGCAGGATAAAATGAAAAAAGACGGGGCAACTTTGCAGGTGTTGAAACAAGAGATTACGGCGTGTAAGTCGGTGATTATCAGTAGTAAAAATGGCGGTAATTGGGAAGAAAAATTGGCGAAAAAATCGTCGGTAGCCCAGAATGTACCGGAGGCAGTAGCGGTGATTATGGATAAGAAAACGAAGGGCTTATTTGCAAAGGCGAATGTATTTAAGGAAATCGAATTGGAAGCGCGACGCAATGTGATTTTGGAACGCTATAATTCGGAGTTGCTCATTGAGGCGCGATTGATGGCAGATATGTCGGTGAATCATATTTTGCCGTCGGCAATTCGTTATCAAAATGAATTGATTGTCAATGTAAAAGGTATGAAAGAACTCGGTATGAGTAAACAACATTTTGCCACGACTTCCGATCTGATTACGACGATTTCAGAGCATATTAATGGCTTGGATAAAGGTGTACAAACGCTACTCACCACCATTGAAAATATCGAAAAAGAAACAGCAATCAGGAAAAAAGCGGAGGCTTGTAATAGACAATTGAAGCCGCTACTCGCGAGCATACGTACACATGCGGATGAGTTGGAATTTTATGTGGATAATGGTTTGTGGACTTTGCCGAAGTATCGGGAGTTGTTGTTTTTGCGGTAGAAACATATTAGCATCATCGTAGAGAAAATTCATGAATTTTCTCTACGATGATGATTGGTAGTTATCGTTTTTTCTGACTCTCAATCCACTGATTCATAATACGTTCCAATGTAAAAAGTGGTATCGAACCGTTCTTCAAAATCATATAGTGAAACTCGCGTACATCAAATTTATCGCCCAATTCCTGCTCGGCAGTATAACGAAATTCGCGGATTTTCAACTCACCCACTTTGTAAGAAACCGCCTGTCCGGGCCACCCAATGTAGCGGTCAATTTCAGTATTCACATTATGCAAAGAAAGCGCAGTATTGGAGGCGAGAAAATCAACGGCTTGTTTGCGTGTCCAGCCTTTAGCGTGTAGTCCTACGTCTACCACTAGGCGACAGGCACGCCACATTTCGTAGGTTAGGCGACCAAATTCTTCATAAGGCGTTTGATAAATACCCAACTCCTGCCCCAGCCATTCGCTGTATAATGCCCAACCTTCACCATAGCTACTCAAGTAAGTATGTTGACGAAAATCGGGGAGGTCTTTTAGTTCCTCTGCCAACGCAATTTGTAGATGGTGACCGGGAACTGCCTCATGTAAAGTCAGTGCAGGAAGGTTGTATAAAGGTCTGTTTTTCAGGTCGTAAGTATTGACCCAGTAAGTTCCTGATTTGTGATTGGCATACGAACCGGGAACGTATCTGCCCGTCGTGTAGCGCGGCGCAATCTCGTCCGGTACAGGCTCCACGCCATAGGGCAAACTCGGCAATTTTCCGAACACTCGCGGCAGTCGCCCGTCGATGCGCTTGGCAATATAGGAGGCTTCTTTGAGCAGACATTCAGGCGTATCACAGTAAAATTGCGGGTCGGTACGCAGAAAGTGAATAAACTCCTCAAATGTCCCCTCAAAGCCCACTTCAGCGATGATTTCTTCCATGCCTTTGCGGATACGTGCGACCTCTTCTAAACCTACTTGATACACTTCTTCCATTGAAATATCCAGCGTCGTGTAATACTCAATTCGCTGCTGATAATAGTCTTTTCCATTGGGAAAATGCACTGCGCCAATCGTAGTACGTGCCTGTGGACGATATTCATTTTTGATAAAATCACTTAATGCCTGATACGCAGGCGTAACACTTTGATTGATAGCTAATTGACCTTCTTTTCGTAGTCGTGCGCGTTGTCTTTCGTCTATGTTGTCCATTCGTTCAAATGGAATGTAGAAATAGCTCTCCTCAGGATTTTCGGAAATGTATGCATCCATTCCTTTTTCGAAATCTTCGAGGATGATTTTGGGTAATGTCATGCCCTTTTTGATACCCAAACGCATGAGTGTAATGTGGTCATCGACATACTTTTTGAAGCCGCGCAAACGCCCGATGTACTGCTCATAACTCGCTACCGAATTTAAATTAAAATCATTCGCAGCAAAGGCAAAAGTCGTATGAAAACCACTGTCGGAATTCCACGGAATCAGGTAGCTTTGATATTCGACCTGTGCCACGTCATCTTCCAACATAAATTTGAACATATCATAATTCACCCGCGCCGCACTATCAAGTGCTTCATAGTCTATTGTCGTTAATTTCTTCAAAATATCCCGCCAAAAATCTGCCCTGCGTTCGTGTGCTGCTACCGATACTTCTGCGAATTTGGTGCGGTCACTTTCGTAGCCTAATGAAGCAGCAAATGCAGGGTATTCCTGCATTCTGAATGCCCAATCTTGGGCGATGAGTTCGGCGAGTTCAGCTTTGGGTGTTTGGGCATTGGCACTCGTTAACATGATAATTATCAGAGTGAAAGTGGATAATACATTTTTCATTTGAATGGATTTATTGAGATAAAGAAATCGTTATACGGTAGCCTCCGCATTACGCAATACCAATTTAGTCCGTTCCGGTCCATTGGAAATCATGGTAATTGGTACATTCAATTGTGATTCTAAGGCACGGATATAGTTTTTTACTTCCATAGGAAAGTCGCCGAAATCTGTGACATCATTTATAGAGGTTTTCCAACCTTCATAATCTGTGTAAACGGGTTGAATTTCTTCACAATTAAAATCGAAAGGAAGTGCAGAAGTTGTCTCTCCATTGACATGATAAGCGGTAGCAGCTTTGACGGTTTCGAGGTCGTTCATCACATCTATTTTTGTGATGACGAGTTGGGTCACACCATTAATCATAATTGTGTATTGCAGTGCCGGAAGGTCAATCCAACCACAGCGACGCGGACGCCCCGTAGTTGCCCCAAATTCTTGCCCGACTCGCGCTAATTCTGCCCCAACTTCATCGTGCAATTCGGTAGGAAATGCCCCGCTACCTACGCGCGTACAATACGCCTTCGTGATACCTATGACTTCACCAATTCGCTGTGGCGCAACGCCCAAGCCCGTACATACACCCGCCGTAATCGTGTTAGAAGAAGTAACAAAAGGATAAGTCCCAAAATCAATATCGAGCAGCGAACCTTGTGCGCCTTCTGCCAAGACTTTTTTGCCGGAATTGAGGGCTTCGTTGATGTAATATTCGCCGTCAACTGCGGGTAATTCACGAAGTGTTTCAATGCTCTCAAACCACCGTTTTTCCAATGATTCAAGGTCAAAATCTATTGTTGGATAAATACTGAGTAATTGGGTGTGTTTATTACGGAGTTGTTCGTATTTTTTCCGAAAACTATCAGTATAAATATCGCCCACGCGCAAACCGTTTCGTCCGGTCTTATCCATATAAGTAGGACCGATACCTTTGAGGGTAGAACCAATTTTTTCTTTGCCTTTGGCAGCTTCGGAAGCCGCATCCAATAAACGATGTGTAGGAAGAATTAGGTGAGCTTTTTTGGAAACTAAGAGACGTGATTTATAGTCCACGTTTGCTTCACGCAGGCCTGCGAGTTCTTTCTTGAGGATAACGGGGTCGATGACGACGCCATTGCCGATAAGATTGGTGATTCCCTCTCGGAAAATGCCTGAAGGGATGATATGTAGTACGAACTTTTGTCCGTCAAATTTAAGGGTATGTCCGGCGTTTGGTCCGCCTTGAAAACGCGCTACAATGTCGTAATTTCCGGCAAGGTAATCTACTATTTTACCTTTGCCTTCATCGCCCCATTGTAAGCCAAGTATTACATCTATCGTCATTCCGTAAAAGTGGTTAGTGACTTATAATTGTGACACTGATTTTAGTGTGCCACGTTCAAACCACCAAATTTACGGATTATATACGATTAAATGAAAATTAGTTTTGATTGGCGAATAATTGACGCGCATCTTCTACCGAATTGGCAGTCGTAAATACATGCTTAAGTTTGGTCAAAACCAATAACTTCGATGCATCTTCACTGACATTCGTGATGACGGTGTCGCCACCTGCATTGCGAGATTTGGTCAATACGGAAATCAAAAAGTTGAGTCCTGCACTATTGAGGAATTTCAAATCAGCGAGGTCAATGACGAATCTGTTTGAGCCATTTTCAATAATGTCGGCTACTTCTTCGAGAATTTGTCTATTCTCAAATTCACTGATTAGGTTGTCTACAGAAAGTACTTGGATTTCTTCCTGTCTTTGGATTGAATAAGTCATAACGTTTCCTTTTCGTATGTTTGATTTATGCTGTTTTTTTGAGAGCATTACCTTTTATTATAATGTTGTCTTTCTTCTGTAAAGACGCTAATAATTTCAAAATGGTTGGTTATCGGTACGAATTTTGTGGTATTTTGTTAGATTTTCAATAGAATATTAGGCTTTAACGTTATATTAACGGGGTATTTGACAAATAGCTGACATTTTACCGAGCCATTCTCTCGCAGTAAAAATAAAAAAGGCAATGTAGTTTTCATAACGACATTGCCTTTTTCTATTTACTAATTTTGAATAAAAACACTCTACCCATTCATTCAAAATTCACTCATTCAAAATTAGTCACGTCAGTCAATGTCTTTCAAAATCTCTTTTATTTTTTGTTCTTGCAATTCAGTATCTGTCCGTTTTTTATTTCGCCACCACATAAATATCATACTCATCACTATTATATAAGGCATTAATAATAAATACAGAATACCTTTGTTCAATCCACTGCTTTCGTTGCCGCTTTCCACTGCTGCCTTACACATGGCGCATTGGGCATCGGCTGTATTTGTCACAAATAAAGTGACAATTATAATAAGCAAGATTCCTAATATAAACGTTTTGTGACGCATAAAAATGTTTTGAAATACGATTTTAACAAATGAAACTATCCGTAATACGGTGAAATCATCAAATAGCAAATAACACCCGTTACAGCCACGTACAACCATAGTGGAAACGTCCATTTGGCGATTTTTCTGTGTCGTGCATCCTGTCTCGTAAAGCCTCGAATGAAGGTAAATAATACAAATGGAATGATCACCGCAGATAAAATTATGTGACTAATTAGCAGAAAATAATATACGTATCGAATTGCACCTTCACCGCCATAACTCGTTGGTTGTGTGGAAGAATGGTATAATACGTAACAAATCAGAAAAATTGCCGAAAGTCCCATTGCGATGTATATCATGCGCTGGTGTAGGTCAATTTTTCGTTGTTTTATGAAATAAACTGCTAATATAAGCACGACGGCTGTGACAGCATTAATGGTCGCATAGAAAGGCGGCAAAATGTACGGGTCAAAGGGCAGCGTAATCTTCGGCATACGCGGATTCATCAGAATTGCGACCAATAAAGGTATCGCAATTGACAAGATAATTGCCACCGTATTCATGCGTTTGATTTGTGGTTGGGTATATTTTATTGTACTCATCTTTAGTGTTGTGGTTTCGTAGTTTCGTAGTGTTGTAGTTTTATAGTATTGTTGGTTATATATTATGTGTTAGAACCACAATACCACGACACTACAACACTAATTAACCTACTTCTCCTTAATCCGTTCAAATCCAATTTCCTTTTTCTTATCTCGCGGCAGCATGAGTGCCATATGATGTATCACTACATTTTCAAATTCGTCTTTATTGGTATCATAATATCCTCTGACATTCAAGTCTTTACCTACAATTAATAATTTATCTTTATCATTTGGAGGTAATTGATACATGTCGTGTAATTGCGCTTCAGTCATCCCTTCGGGTATAGCTACGAAGTGCCAATTTGACTTTTTCCTGTCTACTTCGATATTATATTTCTTCAAGACACTCGCATAATCATAATTTGCCTCCGGCAAATAAGAAATCACATGCACATCTTTGTCCTTAAATTGTAAACTAATTTGATGCAATAATTCAAGTGTCAATTTATCATCTGAAAAAAAATGGACGGCGTGTGGACTACCTTGCACCGTTTCCGGGAGCAAACTGTCGCCTGTAGTTGTGAGAAAAGAAAATGCAGGGACTTTGCCCTTTGGTTCAAGGTTTTTGAGATGTTCGACTTGCTCATTAAAGCCGCTTTTCATCCACAAATATGACCCTACCGGAAAACCAATTAATAATAATGCTAATGCTGCGTATTGTATAATAAGTCTCATGCCCACACTGAATTTTACCTATAAAACAAGCCAAAAACTCGTTTGTTGGGCAAAGGTACAATTTTTATCAATCTTAGTTTCAGATTTGAAATTTCGTACTTTGATGCAATAATTTTTATTGAGATTCTATTCAAAAAAAGCACTTAACCTTACAGCGTCATTTGCAAGACAATTAACACCCTTTTGAAATTCATAGTCAAGCATAATGTTTCAAATTTACTTATCTTGTAATATCTACAAGCAAATAAATTTTATTATTTTATAATTCACTAATTATCAATAAAAAAGAAACGTTTTTTATCAAAAAAGAAATGCTATGCAAGAAAAAACAATACAGCAGAATTATCAAAAAATTGTACGTCGAATGGTCTTAG
>JAHDEO010000155.1:0-3806 GCA_020628725.1 Saprospiraceae bacterium | reverse complement strand
GTACAATTTGTCAGTCCGCAACAATCGCCTAACGCTACCTATCGCGTAATGATGAATGCCGATTGGACAGCACAATCGCACCCAACGGATTACCCTCATACAAATGCTCATTTTTCAAGTATCATTGGGGCAAATCACAATGCAGATATATCGTATTGGTCGCCGGGAACGCTGGCGAGTCCGGGCGTACAACGAGTAGCAGAGACAGGCGTGAAAGGTACGCTCAAAACCGAAATCAACACAGAAATCGCCAATGGCAATACCGAACAACAACTTTCGGGTGGCAACCCCGGCGGTACGGGTGTTGGTATGGTATCTTTGGATTTTACGGTGAGCGACGAATACCCTCTGATGTTTTTGATGAGTATGATTGCGCCGAGTCCTGATTGGATTGTTGGTTTTCATGATTTATCATTGTTGGATGCTGATGGAAATTGGATAAATAGCGTCGTGATAGACGCCGAACCTTACGACGCGGGAACGGATAGCGGACCAACTTACTCCTACCCCAATACTCCAACAACCCCACATGTACCGATTTTTGGTTTAAAAGGAATGGCTCCGGTCGGAGATGCACCTTTTGGAACGTTTACTTTGAATCGACTGGATACACCAAATCTGACTTTTACTACCCGAAATAACGGAAATAACATGACTGACAGCGATGTACATTCAACAGGTTTTACGGATGTGATTAGCTTATCGGCAGGGCAGCAGATGGTCTTGGATGCAGGTGTGGATTTTTGCGGTACATCGTCGGGCGTACATACTAAAGGCGATTTTAAAGCCATACTCGAAGGAGCTTACGAGGAAGCAATTGGCGAAATGCGGACTACACTCGCAGATCGCAACTTACTACCCGCAGAACAACCTTACGACCTCGCCCCGTGGAACTACATGGGAACGGAAAACGTAAACTGGACAAATGCAAACTCCAGTCCTGATGTGGTGGATTGGATATTGGTTTCTGCACGTACCGATGTTGCTCGCGATACAGAAATTGCACGTACGGCTGCCTTGCTACTCAAAGACGGTACGATACAATTTGTCGATAAATGTGCTTTGGCAAATGTGGATGGCACAGCTCATTTTGTAGTCGAACATCGCAATCATATGGGCATTATGACCGAACAAACATTAAGCCCTACCAATAAATCTGTGACATACGATTTTAGCCAAAACGATACTTATACAGGAGGCGGTACGGGCGTCGGACAGAAGCAATTACCTTCCGGTGCTTGGGTGATGCTCGCAGGCGATGGTGACCAAAGCGATACACCAAGTTACGATAATACAGGTGCAGATAAAATCATTTGGTCAGATGAAAACGGCGTTTTTAACATGTATAATATGCAAGGTGATTTTAATTTGGATGCTGATGTAAATGGGGCTGATAAAATCATTTGGGAGATTAATTTTGGGGCGTCTTCGCGGGTGCCGAGGTGATGAATTGAACACAATTTTTATAATTTGAATTACAGAAACCCTATAAAATGAGCATTCATTTTATAGGGTTTCTGTTTTTTGAGTAATTATCATATTGAAGCGAATTTTCCATTTTAAAAATCCAAATAATATCCTTATTTTTGTCTGTTTTCACATAAAATAAAAACAAAAATTTGAAGCTAAATCACATATTTAAACCACAAAGAAATGCAGATATTATGACGGAAAAAGACAAACAATTTATGAGCCAAGCGATTGCGATGGCAAAAAAGGGCATGGAATCCGGCGAAGGCGGACCATTCGGTGCCATTATCGTCAATAAAAACGGCGAAATAGTCGGCAAAGGCAACAACAAAGTCACCTCCACCAACGACCCCACCGCACACGCCGAAGTCGTCGCTATCAGAGATGCTTGCAAAAATTTGAATACCTTTCAATTGGATGGCTGCACAGTTTATACTTCCTGCGAACCTTGCCCCATGTGCTTAGGCGCGATTTATTGGGCAAGACCGGAACGCATCCTTTTTGCCGCAGGTAGAGAAGATGCCGCTGCCATTGGTTTTGACGACGATTTTATATATAAAGAAATTCCTTTACCCATAAAAGACCGTCAAATCACTACCCAACAATTATCAAGAGAAGAAGGTATTGCAGTTTTTAATTTGTGGGCAGAAAAAGAAGATAAAACAGAGTATTAGAAATGAATGAGTGAATTTTGAATGAGCGAATGAGTGAATATTTAATGCATTAATAATTATTCATTTACTCATTTCAAAAACATTCACTCATTCAAAATTCACTCATTCACTCATTGTACATGATAAGTTTTGTTCTAAATAATCAAACGATTGAAACGGATGCGCCGCCCGGAACGGCTTTGTTAGATTTTATTCGCAAGGATAGGCAACTGAAAGGCAGTAAATTAGTCTGCAAGGAAGGTGAATGTGGGGCATGTTCCGTCTTGATTGGAGAACGGAAGGCGGATGGCATGTTTTATCAATCCATGACCTCTTGCATCACGCCTCTTGTGAATGTACAAGGCAAACATGTCGTCACGATTGAGGGCTTAAATATGGACGTACTTACGCCCGTTCAACAGGCGATGGTTGATGGCTACGGTACGCAATGTGGTTTTTGTACGCCCGGATTTGTGGTCTCGCTGACAGGGTATTTATTGTCCAATGAAACAATTGATAAACAGACAATTATAGGCGCGATAGATGGAAATATTTGCCGTTGTACAGGATATAAAGGCATCGAACGTGCGGCAGAAATTATCATCAATCAAGTAAAAAATGACCTTCCAAAACTAAGTATTTCCGAATTAGTCACGCACAAATATATCCCCGATTATTTCACGGAAATTCCCAAGCGATTAGCCAACATCCAACCCACCAACGGACAATATAAAGGCAAGATAAAACTCGGCGGCGGCACGGATTTATACGTCCAACGCCCGCATGAAATGTACGAAACCCAAGCCCTGCCCGTCTATGACCGACCTTCGATGAAACAAATCAACATCAAAGACGGCATCTGCACTTTCGGTGCTTCGCTGACGATGGGCGATTTGTACCGTTCCGAAGTTTTTAATCGCGCATTGCCCGATGCTGATTATATTTTCAAATTGCTGTCTTCCACCCAAATTCGCAATATGGCAACCATTGGCGGTAATCTCGTCAACGCCTCTCCTATCGGCGATTTTACGATTCTTTTATTGGCTTTGGATGCTCAAATTATCTTGGAAAAAGACGGCAACAGGCGACATTTACCCCTCAAAGAATTTTATAAAGGCTACAAAAAAATTGATTTACAAGAAGGCGAAATACTCGAACAAATCCAATTCAATATCCCCGATACTTCTTCTAAATTTCACTTTGAAAAAGTCAGCCAAAGAAAATATTTTGACATCGCCAGTGTCAATTTTGCTTCTACATTTGACTTGAAAGACGACATGATTCAAACCGCCCATTTAGCCGTAGGAGGTGTCGGTCCGATTCCTACTTATTTGCACAAAACCGCCGCATTTTTACAAGGAAAATCCATTAATGAAACCAACATTCGTGAAGCGATTATTTTGTTGAATGAAGAAATTTCTCCGATAAGTGATGCGCGAGGTTCTGCGGAATATAAGCGGCTTTTGGCACGGCAGCTTTTTATTGCTCAATTTATGGCGGTGAAAGCGGAGGGACTGGTGCTTGGGGAGATTATTGGGTAGGGTTGGATATGCTTGTACTTTCAAGTTAGCAAAAAATAAAGAAAAATTAAAAATGGAAATCAAAAATTATTGCGATAATAGAGTTATATGAATAAGTTATTCCAGAGAACAAAGATACTTCCAAATAATTTATAAAATGAGA
>JAHDEO010000671.1 GCA_020628725.1 Saprospiraceae bacterium | reverse complement strand
TATCTATGCCTTTCGCAAGCCGCTTTCGGCAGCTACTTTTGAGGGGATGACGGTCTTTGGGATGAGTTATAAAGTCGCGGTGATTATCACCTATGTCATTGGGTATATGTCGGCTAAAGGCTTCGGTATCAAGATTATATCCGAATTGCCGAATGTCGGACGCAGGCGATTTTTGTTGATACTTATTTTGGTTTCGTGGCTCGGCTTGCTCCTGTTTGCGATTACGCCTGCACCTTATAATATCGTTTGGGTGTTTGTGAACGGCTTTCCTTTGGGCTTGATGTGGGGCATCCTTTTTTCGTACATCGAAGGGCGCAACAGTACGGATATTTTGGCGACTTTTCTGTGTGTGTCTTTTATTTATAGTTCGGGTATCGTCAAATCTATCGGGCAATGGCTGGTCGTAGATATGGGCGTATCGGAGTTTTGGATGCCTTTTACGGTGGGGGCGATGGGCTTTCCCTTCCTACTGATGGCTTCGTGGATGCTCGAACAAATTCCCCCACCAAGCGAAGCCGATAAAGCGAGTCGCAGCGAGCGTGTGCCTTTGGATAGTGCGGGGCGTAAGGCATTATTCCGTCAATTTCGGGTGGGCTTGATTGCTGTATTTGCCTTGAATGTGGTGCTTACGATTTGCCGCAGTATTAAGGATAATTTTTTGGTAGATATATGGCAAAGTCTCAACGTAACCGCCAACTCAAATACAGGTGTTTATGCCCAAATCGAAACCCTCGTCAGCATCGTTATTTTGGTTTTACTCGCGGGTGTTGTTTTGATTAAAAACAGCAAATACGCGCTCAAATCCCTATATTTTATCATCGCGGCGGGCTTGTTGTTGGTGATGGGTTCTACGTATTTGTTCACCTCCGGACAGATGTCGGCAATGGTATGGATGGTGCTGCACGGCATCGGTTTATACCTGAGTTATATTGCTTTTCAGAGTGTGTATTATGAGCGTTTTATTGCTGCATTTCAAGTGAAAGGGAATGTAGGTTATCTTATCTATCTCGCTGATTTTCTGGGTTACATAGGCAGCATCACGATTTTATTTATAAAGGAATTTTCCGGGTTTGAGGTGCAGTGGGATGTGTTTTTCGTTTACATGAGCTACGCTACGTGCATCATCGGTTTATTGACGATGGTGGTGGCGCATGTGTATTTTAGTTGGAAAATGAGGGTGGTGGAGGTGGTTTGAGATGCGTTGACTAATTCGATGGCGTAAAAGAGCCTTAGTTATATATAGATGTGGCTTGACTACTTTTATACTAACGCCACTTTGTTAAAAGATGCTCCTTTAAACATATTATGTTCAATAATTTCTTTAACTCGTTCTGAAACTAATATGGGTCTATTTGCGCTTCCTCCGCTTCCAAACCATTCATAAGTTCTGACAAAGTCAGGTTGTCCTATAAATGCTTCTTTACTGAATTTTAAAATTTGACCTTGAGGGAAGTTGTATTTTTTTTGCCCACAAAATGGACCTTCGATTAATTTACTTTCAATTGCTTTGAGAAATTTTATTGTTTTCTCATTCTTGGGATATTCACAAATTTCAGTGTTCAAATCATCATTTAATAAGGCGGCGGATAGAATTGTATCAACTCTAAGTTGATAAAATTCGGGAATTGGTTCACCTGTTTTATTATAAACTGGAACTGAATAATTTATTCCGGTCAAATTCTCTTTTTCAAATGTAGTTTTTACAATCTCTCGAACAAAAACTTGGTCAAAAACCCAGTGCAATCCGGTTATTTGCTTTTTTAAACGTTTAAGAGATTTTCCGAACCTGAATGCGTTTTTTTGTTCATGCCCAACCCAACATGTAGGACAGCCATTATCTAAAGAATATGTAATTTTCCCGTATTTATCTTCCGGCTGTGGATAGCCAAATTGCCCAACAGATATTTTATAGTAATTCTTCATTTTGATTATAGTCAATCCAAACTTTCCAGTAAAATGTATCATCCATCCAAATCACTCGAAGGCTTCGTGAAGCCTTCCGATATAAATTCACTCAAATTTTAAGATATTCGCGTCAAAATTACGTTAAGTTCGATTCAATGGTTAGAAGCCACTTAAAAGGCTTCCGCAACATTAAAATAATATTTGCTCTTTCGTTGTCCGACTCCAAAGTCCAGACGAAGATTAAGGTCTTCTTTATCATCAATTAAAAAGCGTATGCCTACACCTACAGCCGGATATGTACTATTGATACTGAACTGATTGATTTTCGGAGCAACTCCGCCAAATCCTGCAAAAGC
>JAHDEO010000154.1:11931-14348 GCA_020628725.1 Saprospiraceae bacterium | reverse complement strand
ATTTTCCAACAAAAAATTCCATTTACCTCACTTTCATAAAAATTTGTATTTTTGTCAATCGAATGACGATAAATAAATACTCGTTAATTCGACAACTCAATAGACTTTATTCTGAAATAAAGTCTAACAACTCGTCAATTCATCAACTCGTCAATATGAGTCAAAGGAAAGTGCCAATACCTGAGCAACTGTTTTCAGAAGGATTGCAAACGCAAACCGAAATGCTTGCAGTGCGTCAGGCTGCCAAAAAGTTATTTATTGGTATCCCAAGTGAGGAGTCTTTTCAAGAAAACCGTGTGTCGCTCAAGCCCGCTTCGGTAGGGATGTTGACGGCAAATGGTCATAGAGTTGTAGTAGAGAAAGGTGCGGGAGAGAGTTCGGGATATAGCGACCACGAATACTCAGAGGCAGGGGCAGATATTGCGTATAGCAAAGAACAAGTATTCAAGGCACAGGTCATATTGATGGTGGCACCGCCGACATCGGAAGAAATAGAATGGATGCAGCCCGAACAGGTCATTATTTCGCCCATACATCTACCGACGATGAAGGCGGAATATATCGAACAATTACGCCGTAAACGGGTCATTGCATTAGCGTGGGAATACATACAGGATACCGCTGGAATGTTTCCTTTTGTCCAGACAATCAGTGAGATATCCGGTACAGCAGCGATTATTACTGCCGCCGAATTACTTGCCAACACGAATAATGGACGAGGTATTTTACTTGGTGGAATTTCAGGTGTACCGCCTGCACGAGTGGTCATTTTGGGTGCAGGAATTGTCGGAGAATCGGCTACGCGTACAGCATTGGGTTTGGGTGCAGAAGTTCGCATTTTTGACAATGACATCTACAAACTCATGCGCCTCCAATCCAGCCTCAACCAACGCCTTCATACCTCTGTCATCAACCCGAAATATCTGGAAGAAGAGCTTATCAAAGCCCACGTTGTCGTTGGTGCGATACACTCTGAAACTGGACGCGCACCCGTCGTTGTGAGTGAAGATATGGTCTCCAAAATGCGTAGCAAATCGGTCATCGTGGATGTGAGTATCGACCAAGGCGGTTGCTTCGCTACTTCGCGCGTAACCACACACGATAAACCTACTTTTGTCAATTACGATGTGATTCATTATTGTGTTCCCAATATCGCTTCGAAGGTGGCGCGTACTGCATCTTCTGCCATTAGCAACATCGTCACGCCTATGCTGCTCGAAACTGAGCATACAGGCGGTTTGGCACATCTCTTAGAAGGAAGTAATGGCTTCCGACACGGCGTATACGTATATAAAGGTACGCTGACAAATCAGCATTTAGGTGAGCGTTTTGGGATAAAATCTACGGATATTGGGTTATTGTTGGCTTCGAGGCTTTGACAATAATGATTCTAACAAATCCAACAGCTTTAAATCTATTTCAGCTTTTCTACGAAAAAAATCTTCCATCGAAATCTTTTCGTTATTGGCACTGTCTATCAAGCGGTCAAACTGTGATTTCAAGACAATTACCTTATTGATATGCGGTGTATTTTTGAGTTTTGTCTTTAATAAATAGAAAGCAACGTTGGTTTTTCCCTCCTCAATCATTTTCAAAAAGAAATCTCTACATTCAACTCCTGATTGCGCGCGAATTTTCTCCTTTAATTCGGGGGCAATCTCCAAAGGTGGGAGATATTTTTCGGGCGCAGCATAGGAATTGCTCCAAATTTTCCATCGACCATGCTCCTTTTTCAAGATATAACTCTGACGATTTGTATTATTATATCTGTAGCGATAATCATCCAATTGCGCACAATACCATTGAATAACCCAATGCTCTTGCGTTTCTATGATAGCTTTATCATTAAAAGTTTCCTTGATTTTTACTTCAATAATGTCATATCCCGAAGGATTATTCGGATTAGTCAATACCCAACCGCGAGCAGTTTGATTTTCTAAAACACCCATGATTTTCTTGGAGGCAGGACCATCAAGCAAGAAGTAATTTCGTAAACCATTAACAGCTTCATCGCACTCAGGAACAGACTTGTATGCATTAAACTCTGCCTGCATAGCTTGATGAATAAATTTACTAATTGTGCCGAGTTGTATTTGTTCAGAAGCCCGTTCTGTATTCAAATAATCATCTGCATCAGCATATCCAAAATACCACGCAAAAAGGTTTTTGGTGTATGTTCGTGCATTATATTTTTCTTTATTTTGGAAAATTCTTCTAAAGGTGTAATAAGAAAACTGTGTAGCTTGCCCCGTGTATTTTTGACTGGTTTTCAAATAGTTATCTACACGCACTAAAAATTTATCCGTGATGAATGATTCGATTTCAGATTTTTTCCATTCATACGGATGCTGCTTGCCGAAATGTTCATTTTTCAAATCTTCGGCAACTCGTTCCCAAAAAGAAGTATAGGCGAGCAT
>JAHDEO010000154.1:3701-11831 GCA_020628725.1 Saprospiraceae bacterium | reverse complement strand
GTTGCAGAATCTGCAACTTTTTTGCAATCTACTAAATAATGTAGAAACCACATAATTTTGTTGTTTTGTGGTAAGGATTAATTGGTTATTCAGTGCCCTTATCTCTTTCATCCTCTATCACAAGAGCAAATGAAAGCCTTATTCAGATTTATTTTTGTTTAACAATTGCTACTAAGCACTCATGCACGGGATTCCTCTAACCAAGGGTATTCCGTGCTTTTCACAGCAACTAATCCAAACCCCAACAGCCCTGTAACACCGTTTTTTCTCGAAACAATATAAAATGTTCAACCTGATTTGGCATCTTTGCCCTTGATGCTACTACTCGAATTACAATATCTTGCTCCGATACAATACTATGCAAAATTGTGTGGCGGGCAGCCCATTCTCATCGAACAACACGAACATTACATCAAACGCAGCTATCGCAATCGTACTCATATCTTAGGTGCAAACGGCGTCATGCGTCTCACCATTCCGCTCAAAAAAGGTAAAAATGAAGGTCAACCTATCCGTGAAGTACAGATAGAATACGTTCAAAAATGGCAACAACAGCACTGGCAATCTATCCAATCTGCTTATGGGAAAGCACCCTTTTTTGAACATTATTCAGACGAGTTACGACCTTTTTTTGAAAAAAAATACAATTTTTTATTCGATTTTAATTTTGAATTAATGAAAATTTTAATGGATTTAATTGGCATAAATCCTGAAATTTCTCTGACAAAAAACTATACACATAAGCCCACAGAAGACATACTTGATTTGCGAAATTCCATTCATCCGAAAGAAAAACATCACAAACCCGACCCGCATTATCAATCAATTACTTACGCACAAGTCTTTCAAAATAAACATGGTTTTGTGTCTGATTTGAGTGTACTCGATTTGCTCTTTTGCATGGGCAGTGAAACAAGTCTGATTTTGGAACAAAGCAATGTGTAGGTTTTACCATGTCACAAATTGAAGGTAAAATATTTTTCATTTTTTTTGAAAAAAAAGTGGCTTTTCATGTAACCTTTTTCGACCATCTCCCGTAAAAGCACATACCAACTAAAGTGTAATTATGAATGTTGAATGAGTGTCCCGATAACTATCGGGATGAATGTTTTGGTATAATCATTCAAAATTCGATATTCATTCATTCAAAATTAATAACGAACAAGTATCAATTCATAATTCGAGCGGGAACTCAATTATGAAAATCTGTACAAAGAACTTGGAACATTCTAAGTACAATAATTTTGAAAAATAATGATGCAATTTTGTTCATTCAAAATTCGCTCATTCATCCCGATAGCTATCGGGACAAAATTAATTAAGGTAAATGGTAAGACTGCTTTTCACATGAAAAGTAGTATGGTATGCTGTCAACAGGCATCCCAATAGATGATAATAATTTATTCATTAAATTACCATAAACCATTATGTATTCTACTAATAATTTTACCATTCAGTCAGATGCCACTCGCATCGCTTTTTTCATTACAACAATTATTTTTTCATTGGTACTGCATATAGTATCCTTGATTATATACAATTCGGCTTAATCAAGTTCAAGAATAAATTTAAGTTCAAATGTGGGTTTTGGCTTTGCCAAAACAAGTTTTTTAAGCTTAAACTTATTCTTAAACTTAATCCCCGATAACACACCAACTTAAATTACTCAACACATATTAAATCCAATTTGGATGTTGTAAGCAAATGATTACAGCACATGGCATTTTTATGTCTTGTTAATTATATTCAAAACATTGATTATTATTGATTTACGTTTAAAACATGCATCGTTTTAGACCATTTTAAACATTATTTTTTAAAACCTAAAGTATCAGAGTACTATGAGAACATTAATCATCCTTATCACAGCAGCAACTGCATTACTTTTCACAGCTTGTCAAGATGAATGTCAAGAGCCTGTATTCGACCAGTTCGGTAATTTTTCGCACATGCAAGATATTGATTGCAATACCGCAGAACAAAACGCTACCGGTTGCGATACCGAATTCATGCTTGGTCAACCCGAATCCGGTGCTACCAGAGCCATTCAAGTGGATACGCAAGGCTATCCAAATGGTAATGGCGACTGTATATTTGACCTTTCATTATACGAAGCAGGACTTCCCGCAGCACCAAGTGACATTTCTTGGAGCGTGAATGGAAATCTTGTTACACTTGGTCAAAGCTTCATCACGATCCCCGTACCATCGGATTACACAGAAGTATGTGTAAGCTACATGGTGGGCAATCAGTCAGGTAGTAATTGCCGTTCATTTTTTGAGTAAAAATTGTGACACTTGTGAGGCACTCAAAAGTGCCTCGCAAGTGGCTTTACAAATTCGTATACCATAAATCACACATGTAATGAGAAAAATCTACCGTAGAATTTGGACAACGATAAAAATAATAATTATCCTGTTGATTGCGAGTCAATTACAGGCACAAGACCCATCGTTTTCGCAATTCTACGCAGCCAGGACGTATTTGAATCCCGCTTTTACGGGCATACAGCCCGGTGTCACATTTTCGGCAAATATGCGCGACCAATGGGCAGGTGTCGGCAACAGCTTCCGCACCTACTACGCCTCGCTCGAATTGCAAGAACCCGCCTTCAACAGTGGCATCGGACTCACGATGATGAAAGACCAAAGCGGCGCAGCCGCCCTTACGACAGATTACATCGGCATGGCATACAGCTATTCGCCGGGATTGGAAAACGGAAGCCTACACATTGGTTTTCGCTCAGGATGGGTCAATAAATATTTGGATTGGGACAGACTCATCTTCCCCGACCAAATCACCAACCCACTCGGTGAAATGACGACAGCAACAATGGCACAAAATCCCGCACAAAATGTATCGTATATCGACACAGGAGTAGGGATTATGTACAGATTTCAGAAGAAAACAAGACGCAAAACACGCGGTCAAGGTTCACGCTCCTCTATGATGATGCACAATAGTATTGGCTTGACAATCAACCATATCACCAATACAGATGAATCACTCTACGGCTTCGAGAGTGTGCGCGTTCCCATCCGATTTACACTACATGCAGGTTCAGTGATTGGATTAGATTTTTACAAACGAGGTAAACAAACGCTGGCGTGGTCGCCCAATCTGAAATTGGATTACCAAAACGGAATTTCCGCGCTTACCGCAGGGCTATACATGATGTACAACGGCTTCTATTTCGGAGCTTTTTATCAGAGCGAACAACCACTCGATTTTTCAGACACCAACGCTATAATTTTCAACGGAGGCATTGAAATCACGATGCCAAATGACAATACATTTCACATTGGTTACAGCTATGATGCCAACACGACGGGCATCGGCACGCGCACATACGGCGCACACGAGATTACCACTAAGTTCAACTTCGGCGATATACGCCTTTCACCGACTCGCAAACGGTATGGCAAAAATCGCTCGCTTAAATGCCATTTGTTCTTTTAGAAAAGTAGCGCGGCACTTCCAGTCCGCGCCCCGTAGAACGGTGCTCTTGTACCGACGAATGACGGTATCCAGCCCGTTCACTACAAAAGGAATCCAAACTACTACGGCGCGGACTGGAAGTACCACGCTACATAAAATTCAAACGAATGTTGTAAGAAAATTTAAGCACGCAATACCATGAGAGTACCTTTTTACAAATTAAGAAATAAAATAAAAAAACGGACGGAACGTACCGACGACTTTAGCCGTCGTAGCGTTAGAAGTCATCCGACGGCTAAAGTAGTCGGTACGGGGTTCGCGTTTGTACGAGGTTTTATTTTTGTGATAATTACATTTCTAACAAACACCAACGAAATAAACGCCCAATGCTTCACCGCTTCAAATACCAATCCCTGTGGCGGAGAAATGATTGATTTTCAAATAAATACACCAAATGATACGACCATTTACACTTGGAATTTCGGTGACGGTAGTGATGAAGTTAGTGGAGAAACAGTAAGCCACCAATTTCCGGGAAATGTGGATACGCAGACCTACACCGTCAGCGTCACCTCCGAGGACGGGACTTGTATTGAAACACTGGATATAGAAGTAGCACCTGCCCCTGACGCAACCATTACCAACCCAAACGGTAATTCATTTTTCATTAATTGCATTAATAATAGTAGTAATACCGATTACGAATTAGAAATAATAAATGCCTCAAATACGCTGACAAACAACACTAACTATACAATTGATTGGGGCGACGGTTCGCCCGTCTATGAGAACACTGATTTTACTGCGCTTTCCCACACCTACCCATTGGGCTATTTTCTGCTCACCGTGACAGTGACAGGAGATAGCACCTTCGGGGCGTGTGGAACTACAACAGTGGTTTATGAAGTATTCAACGGCAGTAATCCAGCAGTCGGGATTTCTAATACTGGTGGAAATGATTTTTACTGTGCCGGAGCCACAATTTCGATAGGCATACAAGGCACAGACGACAATCCACCGAGTACGACTTATGAGATTTACATTAATGGCGAATTGAATAACTTTTTCAATCATCCGCCCCCTGCATTGCTCGAATTGACATTTGATGAATCCTCTTGCGGATTGCCCGATAATGCTTACGAAGTGACGATAGTTGCCGACAATCCCTGCGCCGGAAACAGTATTGCAAGCACGCTAATTAATATCAGTGCGCCACCGACTTTCACAATGCCACCTCTACAAACAATTGTATGCGAAGGAGATGATGTCGCTTTGCCTGCGGCAGTTATCGAAATATATGACAGCCCCGTATGCCTTCCTGACCCAAATGGTTATATCAATATGACCGTAGAACCAAATGAAGGCTGGGAAATAATTAGCGAAAATCCCACAACTTTTAATTTCACGGAATCAGGCACTTACACCATTGAAGTGGAAGCTGCCAATAAGTGCGACACCATTGAACAAATACATATTGTCGAAGTCGTATCGCTACTCGAAACGCTTGATGTAGCGGTCAATTTCACGCAATCCTCCGAACCACATTGCGATGAAAATCAAGGTTTGTTTAACAACGTGTCCGGTGACTTGCTGCCACCCGGCGATACCATGAAATTTATTTGGGAAGTGACGGGCGAAAGCGGTTGCTGGGCATTTTTGAACAACACAAATGAAGACTCCGAAAACATTGAAGTAGACTTTATGTGCCCCGGAGATTATACTGTTGCCCTGACTGCAAATAATCAATGCACTGACTTACTTTGGGATACCCTGATTACCATTCATTCAAAGCCTGAGATTACGCTGGATGTGCCACCTGTGGTCTGTTTACCGATTGATATTGGAGCATTTGTTACGGTAAACGACCACGGGCTGGACCTCTCAAGCGAACTGTGTTTTATTTACTTCAGCGGTCAACCGATTGCATCTTGCGATACCATTATCACTACATTGTTCCCTAACAATTACTCTGTGTTCGTGAGTGCGACAAATGACTGTGGGAGTGCCTCTGACTCCCACAACTTTAGCGTTCTGGAGTCCAATCCTCAAATTGAAATCGAACCTGTACCACCTCTTTGCGGAGGCGAATCAATTACCCCAATAGCCGACCCACCCGGCGGTATCTGGACGAATACCGCAGGTGATACGCTCGCAATACCCTTTGAAATTGTTGAATCTCAGCAATTAACCTATACACTCGGCACCGGAGAATGCGAATTTTCCGAAATCCTCGATATCGAAGTCATACAAGCAATTGAGGTAGATGCCGGTCAAGATTTATGGTATTGCGAAGATACTGCGCCTGCCGGACAGTCTCTTACGGGACTGCCGCAGGGCGGTATTTGGTCTGGCGAAGGTATCACGCCGGAGGGTATCGTGGATGACACGCTCCCACCGGGCAGCTATACTTTCATCTATTCGGTGTACGACGCGGTGGCGGATTGCTATCCCTCCGATGAGATGAAGCTCTACATCGAAAGTACCACACCTCAAATAAATATTCCTTCGAATGTTTGTATGAATGAGTTATTTACGTTTAATAATTTATCAACATTTGAATTAATTGACAGTACGCAAATTTCCTACGAATGGGATTTTGGGTACAATAACGAAAGCTCTGACGTACCGCAGCCGCAATATTCTTATCCGGTAGCAGGTACATACACCGTGACGCTGACGGCGCGTAGTACAGCCTGTGCGAATACCGTTTCGCAAACCATCGAAGTGGGTGACGCGCCGAATGCAGAATTTTTGACTAATCGCGAATTATGCGACACCACTATCTGCTTCGAAAGCACAAGCGTGGGCGATGCACTGAATCTTTCATGGGATTTCGGCAACGGGCAGGTCAGTAATTTGAATGAACCGTGTATCGACTTCAATCGTGTGGGCGACAACCGCGACTACATCGTAAGTCTCACTGTCGAAGGGACTTGCGGTACGACAACGGCTCACGATACCGTTACAATTTTTCAATCGCCCGAAGCAGTTATTTTTACTGAAACAGATATTTGTGCAGGCGGAACAATTGAGGTAATTGGTGCTGTGAGCGAAGGCTATATTGATGATTATCAATGGTATTATGAAAATACGCTCTTTGCCGTCACGCCGAATGCCGAACTCACACTTCCTCAAGTGAATGATGTGACTGACATCGAATTGACGCTCATTGCAAGTAACGATTGCGAAGCAGATACCGTCACGCAAACTGTCACCGTAATACCGACAACGGTTGAAGCCGATTTCACTTACTTGCCGAATGTCGATACGATTTGTGAGAATGAAGCCATCCAATTTTTCAACCTTTCGCAAGGTGATACGAGTGTAGTTTGGATATTTGGAAATGCCAGTACAACGCAAGAAAATCCCGAGCATATTTTTGATAATCCGGGTAATACATTAATTCAATTTTTCGCCAAAGGCTGTCATACCGATACCATGAATCACATGATTTATGTGCGTCCTGCACCTCTGGCTGAATTTGAAGCCGAGCCAACTTGCGCCGGCACAAGCGTACCTCTACGCCCGATGAATATTGATGCCGAATGCGCCTACAATTGGCTGGTAACAAACGAATTAGGTGAGCAAACC
Source organism: Saprospiraceae bacterium (assembly GCA_020628725.1). Taxonomy (GTDB): domain Bacteria; phylum Bacteroidota; class Bacteroidia; order Chitinophagales; family Saprospiraceae; genus JAHDEO01. The sequence goes on along the minus strand of JAHDEO010000154.1, from coordinate 4,802 downwards.
GAATACCTCGTCGCCGAACCAATGGTCAACTTTTTAGACGATGGTGTGTACGATATTCGCCTCACTGTCACTGACTTGTGGACGGGGTGTGCGGATTCGTACACCCAAACGGTGGAAGCCATGCCCATTCCTATCGCTGACTTTACTTTGGAGCGTGAATTATGCGCCCTACACTTGTCGATTGAAAACTACAGCGAAGGAGCAGACAACTACATCTGGACATACGGCGACGGCACAACTGCCGTAGGCGAATCACCCGAAGGTTATACCTATGATTCGGAAGGCGAATATACCGTTTCACTACGTGTACAAAACAGCGCAGGCTGTGCTGACAGTATGAGTCAAACCGTGTTTTTTGACCCCGTGGTGAATAGCGATTTTACCTATGAAATGAATGAAGATTGTAGCACAGCTACGGTCAATTTTACCAATCGTTCTGAAAATGCGATTTCGTATAGCTGGCTGTTTGGGGATGGTACCGCATCTTTCTCTGCGAATCCTACTATGATTACTTATGAAGATAAAGGGGTGTACGAAGTCAGCCTGATTGCGGCGGATGCAAACGGTTGTACGGATACTTTGACTGTACTCATTCAGCCACGCTTTTGTAACGGAATCGCGATTGCGAATGCCTTTGTCCCGGAAGGTCATGAGGCGATTAATACCTTCAAACCCGTTGCCGCGGGATTGCGCGAGTATAGCTTTGAAATCTACTCCAGCTATGGCGAATTGCTGTGGGAGTCCACCGCACTCGAAGGCGGCATTCCAACAGAAGGCTGGGATGGTACGCATAATGGCAAGTTGCTTCCACAGGATGTTTATGTCTGGAAAATTCATGGCATATTCGAAGATGGAACTGTGTGGCAAGGCATGGATTTCGGAGATGGCGTAGAGCGACGAATTGGGTCGGTGACGCTTATCAGATAGTTACGAGTTGCGAGTTGCGGTTTTTTTTCGCGTAGCGAAAAATTAATCATTATCCGTTATCCATTAATCATTATCCATTAAATAAAAATACGTTCATAATTATTTGATTTTTACATAGAAAAAGTATGACTCGTCGGACATTTTGAAGTGTCAGGCGAGTTGACTTCCCGAAAA
>JAHDEO010000154.1:0-3601 GCA_020628725.1 Saprospiraceae bacterium | reverse complement strand
TTTTGCACCCTTTTGTTAACGGCTTGTGCACAGCAGCAAGACCTTCCTCAACCGGATTTTTTTCCGAATAATACAACCACAAACACCAATAATACGACTAATAACAATTCCGTTTCGTTGACTTCTGACGGCGTGATTGATGTAGAGATTTATGTCTTTTTGGAAGGACCGTATCGTGTAGGAGAGAAGTTTATGTCAAATGACCTCAATAGTGCACGCGGTTTATTGCCCGGACAAGCATTAATTGGTTTGGGGCAAGCAACTCCTGCCGGACAACCATACAGTGCTGCACCCTGGAATTTTCAAGAAGAGATACAGAGCTTTGCCTTTACCGATTACCCACCTGATGTGGTAGACTGGTTATTAGTCTCATTCAGAACAGAGGTGACAAGTGACACAGAAATCGCCAAGACTGCGGCTTATCTGCACAATAATGGTCGCATCACCTTCCCCAATATCGAAAATATTAGAGCCATTTCGCTCGAAGAAGCGGTTTATGTAGTTGTAGAACATCGAAATCATATGGGCGTGATGTCTGCCGAGCCTGTACCTGTCATCGAAGGTACGATAGTACACGATTTTCGTGCGGAAGATAGCTATCGTGTCTCCACCAGCTATGGACAAAAGCAAATGCCTTCAGGCGACTGGGTGATGATAGCCGGAGATGTAGACCAAATTTCGGATGATTATAGCTATGATGTCAATGCCTATGACAAAGTGGATTGGGTGGAAGATAACGGGACTTTTGGACATTACAAATGCTCTGACCTCAATCTGGACGGCGATATAAGCATGATAGACAAGGCATTGTGGGCAGAAAATAATGGAAAGCTATCAGCTGTACCGAAATAGAAATTCCAAATTTCAGTAAGAAATGTTAAAGAATGTGACCGATGTCACCTAACCTCGTTTTTATTTATATAATTGAAAATAAGTTTTATTTTTTTAATAGTGTGTTTTTAGTGAATAGTTCAAAGGTCGTACAAAAGAGTACGACCTTTCTTTGTTCATTTATTTATAACTCAACGACCACTTCATCTACCGTATAGGACAAAACAGCACCGTAACCTCCTATGACATTAGAAAATAAAGGCGGTGGGTCACTAAATCCAGGAACATAATTATAGTAATCATTTTGATTGGAGAGATATTCGTCATAAGTTGCAGATAGATGTTTTAACGTTATTCCAATATTTGCTTCACGTTCGATGAGATAAGCTCTATTTTTATCTAACAATACAGAAAAATCAGCAGTAGAATTGCCTAAAAAACAATCATCTGTAAATACTTCTCCTTCTTCATATAAAAAAAGACAATTTGTTCCATCGTCATTGACTAAGTTACCTGCGCCTACTCCAAGTCTACTTGTTTCCGGTGTTACACCCACAATGTCAATGGAATATACATTTTGTTTATTAGGATTGTCGTTGATACTAAAATGTACTGTTAGTTGTTCATTTTGTTCTGATATGTAGTAATCAAAGAGTGAAATAGGGTTTGGAACTTCTTCGGGCAGTGTTTCCACTGTTTCTAAGTCATTATGACTTACCTTGAAATGATAATTTTCATTAGGTTGAGGTAATAAATCACTTGGTGATATGTATACACCATCTTGCCAATATGTCATTTGCTCTACGAAACTACCATTTTTATATAATTCAACATTTGCACCGGATAGATTGTAGTCAGGCGTAAGTGTTGATACGAAAGGAGACGTGCTTCTACTGATGTGAACATTGATAATTTCTGAAGGTGTAAGCACAGCGTTCACTACAATTTTTTCGCCTTCAAAATCAAAGGTTCCTTCTATCGGTATTTCTCTTTGACAAGCCGAAATGATAAGGAGCGTAAAGAGTAATATTTTCTTGTATAAATATTTCATTATCAAAATTTTAAACTATAACTAAGCGAAGGAATGATGGGAATATATCCCACTTCTTTGAGGACTTTGTCAAGCGCAATCAATTCTCCGAACTCATCGCGGGTATCACGCCATAGAATTTCAATATATAGCGGGTTGACTTGGTTATACGCATTATAAATACCAAGATGCCAGGTTCCTTCTCGTCGTCTTTTTTGGGTAGTTGTATGAAGTTTTAGCCCTAAATCAAGACGGTGTGTGGCATCCATACGATAATTATTTCTGAGCGGATAATTTTCGACATCCTCCAAATCACCGTAAGGAGAAACATACAGGTGTGTGGCTGTTGGTAAGGTGACAGGACTACCCGATTGGTAGTTCCAAACGGCAGAAAAGGTCAGTTTTTGGGAAATTCCATAATTCATGACAACGGAAATATCATGTCTATTATCATATTTGGCAGGATAAACTGTGCCACGATTGATGCCATCAAATTGTCGATTATTCCAAGAGAGGGTATATGCCAACCAACCATTTAATCTGCCTTGTTTGCGGTGCAGGAAAAACTCTAAACCATAGGCTTCTCCCGTTCCACCTTGTTCGGTAAATGCCTCCCAACTGTCTGTAAGTGTCGTAAATTGATTTTCACCACGCCTAAAATCAATCAAGTTACTCATTTCTTTGTAATAGGCTTCGAGGGAAATATCCAGATGTTGACGGGCAAAGGTTTTGCTCAATCCGGCAGCAATCTGCTCGGAGCGCTGTGGTGGCACAATTGCGGTAGCCGGCACCCAAATGTCATTCGGTAGCCCAATACCGTTGCTTGATAGCAAATGAATATATTGTTGCATGTAACTGTATGAGCCTTTCAATGCCCAACTTCCCAACAAAAACCGCGTTGTAAGGCGAGGTTCGGGAGAGGTGTACCATGTATCATCTACATAAAAAGCCGAGTAGCGAAAGCCCGCATTAATACTCCACCATTTGGTCAAATTAAAATCATCTTCTATGTATGCGGCAAACTCATTGGCAGGTGTGGTAAATTTACGTTGGATTGAGTAGCCATCTTCTAATTTATCCTCGAATCGGTACTCGGCAGGTTGGTAGCGGTGATGGGTAGCCACTGCACCAAATTTGATGTAATGTGCAGGACTTGGTAAGTAATCGAAATTGAATTGGGCAGACCAATCTTGTACTTTTGAGGTAGATTCATGCTCTGTCGAATAACTCAAACTATTGTTTATATCCAAAAAACGATATTTATACCTGGAGTAGTGCAACATAAATTTGCCAAATAATATAGGTGTAAAAATTACAGATAGCGAAGAAATTGGCCAGGTGATTTTTAAAAAACTTGAAGGGATTTTTAAAAAAATAAAGACTTCATAGCCAAATTAAATGAAAGCCCTCTATTTCAAAGCTCAGCTCAATAATTCTGCGTCCATGATTATCTCAGCTAAGTCACCATTTTGTTTAGCTGTTTTTTCAACATAATTTAAATGCCTGATTTTACTGATGATTTGCTTAGAAGAAATCAGACGCAAATTTTTCATAAAATTCTGTTTTTGCTTGAAGAACAAAGGAGGACGGAGCAAACGTAATGCATCAAACTCATTCTTACCATTTTCCATTGCTGACTTAACAATTAAAAGTCTCTGCAAATAATAGAGCATGAAACGAATAATTGCTACATGGCTAATTGAAGATTTAAGTAAATGTGAAAAAACATTGCTAAATTGG
>JAHDEO010000153.1 GCA_020628725.1 Saprospiraceae bacterium | reverse complement strand
AAGGCTAAAATGTCAATAGCCTCCATTCGTCGGCTACTGCATTTAGCCAGACCGTCCAAAAAAAATCAAATTAAAAAACAATAGAAAAAAATATGAATAAACTTTGGCTCATCATCCGCCGCGAGTACCTCACGCGTGTCAAGACCAAGACCTTTATCCTCACCACGTTATTGACGCCGATAGGTTTGGCGGCATTTGTGGTCGTGGTTGGATTGATATTTAGTTACGAAGGCGATAGTCAGCGCATTGCTTTGAAGGATGATTCGGGAATTTTTACCGAAAAAAGCATCAAGGACTCCGAACGCGCGAAGTTTTTTGTCCGCAACGAACCGCTTGACGAATTGCTCGATACGTACAAAGACAAAAACTACAACGGCGTACTCCACATCCCCGCAAAAACAGCGAATCCGGGCGATGAAGTCAGCGTCACCTACCATTCCGATGCACAAATCAGCGCAGCCACCAAAAGCTTCATCGAGTCCAAAATGGCAAACCGCATCAAGGATTACAAAATCGAACAATCGGGCTACGATAAGAAAAAAATCGAAGGCTTTGCCACACGCGTTCGCGTAAAAGAAAAAAACACCTCCGGCGAAGCAAAAGACAAAGGCAATCGCGCCCTCATTGCTACGGCATTGAGTATGGCTATCGGGTCGATTATGTTTTTTGTGATTGTGATGTATGGGCAGATGGTCATGCGTAGCGTCATGGAAGAAAAAGTTAATCGCATCGTAGAAGTGATGATTTCGTCCGTCAAACCCTTCCAACTCATGATGGGTAAACTCATCGGTGTCGGCGGTGTCGGCTTGACCCAACTCATCGCTTGGGCGATACTCATTCCCGGATTGATGTTTTTGGTGAGTCTCATTATGCCGGCTATGATAGACCCGCCAAATATAGACACCAGTGCAAGCCCGGATATGGATGTAGAAGAAATACAAGGTATGTTCGATCAATTCATGGAGACACTCAATACGATGAATTGGTGGTTTGTCATTCCGGTTGTGTTATTGTTTTTCTTGGGCGGATATTTTATTTATTCGGCGATTTATGCCGCCATCGGCTCCGCTATCGGCGACGATTACGGAGAGGGACAATCCTACGCTGCACCGATTGGAATTTTGCAGGCATTGGCATTTTATACCGCCATTGCAGTAGTCAATAATCCAAATAGTCCGATGGCTTTTTGGTCGTCTATGATACCGTTTTTCTCGCCCATGGTGGTGCCGGCACGCTTGGCATTTGATCCTCCGATGTGGGAGATTTTACTCTCGCTCGCGATTCTGATTGTGTCGTCAGTCTTATTGGTTTGGCTATCAGCGCGTATCTATCGCGTGGGTATTTTGATGTATGGTAAGAAAGTGACGGTGCGTGAATTGGGCAAGTGGCTGTTCTATCGGGGTTAGCAATTTCAACTTCAAATGCAACCTCAATTAAAAGAATTCATTCTGGCTGAAAAGGGGTGTTTCTAGGCACTTTCAGCCAGAATGAATTTTTATTTTGGCTGAAAGTGTTTATATTACATAGTTTCAGCCAAAATAAATAAGTATGAATCCTTTAATCGGCAGAAAGCAGGAGATCAAACAATTAAAATCCTATCTAAAATCGCGCAAGTCAGAATTTGTGGCAGTATATGGTAGGCGAAGGGTTGGAAAAACCTTTTTAGTACGAAAAACCTATGAAGACAATTTCTCATTTCAACTCACAGGGCTTGCAAATGCATCTATGAAACAACAGCTCGCACAGTTTCATGCGGCTTTGGTCAAATATGCTTTAGATGTAGAATGGCAGCCCGAATTACCGCCGGATTGGTTTTCAGCATTTCGTCAATTGGCTGATTTTCTCGAAAAATTACCCGAAAAAGAAAAAAAAGTCGTCTTTTTGGATGAATTGCCGTGGTTGGATACGCACAATTCTAAGTTCATTTCCGGCTTGGAGCATTTTTGGAATAGTTGGGCAAGTGCGCGGGATGATGTTGTATTGATTGTCTGCGGCTCGGCGGCTTCTTGGATGCTTAATAATTTGTTGAAAAACAAAGGCGGTTTGCACAATCGAGTCACCGACCGCATCAAATTAGCTCCTTTTTCGCTCCGTGAAACAGAAGATTTTCTACACGAAAAAAATGCCGTTTACAACCGCTATCAAACACTACTCATCTACATGACCTTTGGAGGGATTCCGTATTACTTGGATTTCATCCGACCTGAAAAAAGCGCGATGCAAAATATCAATGATTTGTGTTTTCATGCCGATGCGCCGCTTCGGTTGGAATACGATAGTTTGTATGTTTCCCTTTTTAACAAACACGAAAGACATGTAGCCGTCATCGAAGCCCTGGCAACAAAGGGTAAGGGATTGACACGAAAAGAAATCATCAAACAAACCAAACTCACTGACGGCGGTGGCTTGACTCGTATTTTGAAAGAATTGGAAGAGAGTAATTTCATTCGTCGATACAAGACCTTTGGTAAAAAGCAAAATAAGGGTTTATACCAATTAGTCGATTTATATTCGCTTTTTTATTTGAGATTTATCAAAAATACAGACGAAGACGACGAAAATCTGTGGCTTAATTCGATTGAAACACCCACCTTTTTTGCTTGGGGTGGTTATGCCTTTGAAATGGTTTGTTTGCATCATGTCGTGCAAATCAAAAAAGCATTGGGCATTAGTGGTGTTCAAACGTCCACTTCTACATGGCAATCAAAAAAGGCACAAATTGACTTGATAATTGACCGAAAAGACCAAGTGATTAATCTCTGTGAAATGAAATTTTCAGTCAGTCCTTTTACGATTGACAAGAAATATTCAGAGAACCTTAATAATAAATCTGCTCAATTCAGACAAGTCACCAAAACCGAAAAAGCTTTGTTTTTAACACTCATTACCACTTATGGAATTGCACCAAATAAATACTCGGGTATGGTCAGAAATAGCTTGGATATGGACGTGTTGTTTGAATAACAAAAAAAATGCAAAATATAGAAGCACACAAGCACTCCGATATTTTGCATTTTAAAAATAGTAAGGCAACTCGAAATAAATAATTGGTCAAAAATGCGAAGTTATTTTTTGCTCAATCAAGGCGTGAAAATGTGAGTTTATCGGGATAAATGACCATTTTTACAACGCAGAGTGAGTGAAAAAGAACAAGTAGTTTTGGCTAATTATTTGTTGCGAGTTGCCTAAAATCCACGTCTATCTATGGACAATGGACTATCAACTATGGACTAATTTTACTTTCTGTAAATTCCTTTTTGTCTCACGCCATTATCGTACACTGCGATAAAAGCTCTTTCATTACCGCGTTCTTTTACCGTAGCTAAAGCACGACGAGCATCTTCCATTGTGTAGAAACCATCTATCATAACGCGTGTAAGATTCTTTCCTTCAATATCTTCCAAAACGATTCCGCCCAAATCATACATTTTTTCGTGGCGTTCAGGTCTGTATTTATTTGTCGCAGTTAGTTGGATACGATAAGTTTTACCCGAACTAATTACATTGCTCGTATACGTAGGCGTACTTGTGTACGTGGTCGTCACGGGTGTAGATGTGTAAGTCGTTGTGGTAGGTGCTGTGTAGGTATCAGCTGCTGTTGTGGTTGTCGTGGTTGTGCTGCTGCCACCATAACCCAAAGTGTACGAACCTTGCACCCCTGCGGGCGGCTCAGTAAAAGTCGGCGAAATACCGATTACCCAATATCCTTCTTTGGTCTTGATGGCTTCGGGGTATGCTTCGTTGTATTCACTCCTTGTCGTAGTCGTGGTTGTGGTTGTGGTTGTCGTGGCAGGCTGTGTAGCTTGCGCTTCATTACTTGGTGTTCGGGGTACGCTTTCTATGATTGTGGTGGGTTTAGTGGTATCGGCAGTTGCCTCTGGTAATGTTCCCATACGAAAGCTACTCTCTTGAGCAGTCGTGTACATGCATGTACAGGCAAGGAATAGTGTTAGGATATATTTTTGCATAATTTTAGTGAAAAAAATAAGTTTAAGGCTAAGAACAAGTTCAAAGTCAATTTGATTTTAAACTTGTTCTTAAACTTAAACTTCACATGATTTTAATTATGAGAATATTTTATGTCTACAAATTTACGAAATTAATGATTAACGGGCAATGATTAATGGATAACGTAAGGGCAAACGCATGAAATTTTATCGTGGCAAATATTGAGTACCTAACGGCACTCCAAACTTCTTTTTGATGTTTTTTTACCGATATTTTGTTCCTAACGGAACATTTTCGTGCTTGAAATGCCTCGTTAGAGGCAGAAGGTCGGTAGCATTTGATAAAAAGTAACATTTTCATTGTCCCATCGGGACAAAATATTTTCATGCGTTTGCCCTTGGATAACGTACAATGTATAATGGATAATAATAAGCGGATAGAAAATTTTCGCGTAGCGAAAATAATACATTAGCTATTATCCATTATACGTTATCCATTCTCCATTAATATCCTCTCATCAAGTAGCGATTGCCGCCCATTTCGACCATCGAAACGGCGTTTTTATCATTGAGATATACCACGACTTCGCCGAAATTCGTATCCATTGTAATGGCATATCGCGCTTCTTTATCGCCTGAATATTGGCTGGTCATGCGTTTCCATTTTTTTATCGTATAAGTCTCTTCTTTCAAACCGCCGGAATCTTCATTATAGCGGAGTATCATGCGATAAGAGCGTTTTTCTTTAGGAGCTTTTTCTTTTTTCTGCTTGGCTTTTGGTGCCGGAGTCACGGGCATAGCATCTGCGGGAGTATCGAATTCATCTTCAAATTCTTCATCTTCGGAAACTGCGTCTACATCATCTGCCATTCTGAAAAATCCAATATCTGCGCCCGTGGTTTCTTCATCGTCTTCAAGGTCATCAAGGTCGTCATCAGAAAAATCATCTTCGACTGCTACCACTTCTTCTTTTTTCTTTCTAACGGGTTTGGTGGCGAGTATTTCTTCTTTTATCGGCTTTGTTTTCACTTCAACATCTTCAATGAATTCCAATGAAACATCATCTTTGATATACAAGCGATTGCACTTACTACGTGTCAAAACAAAATGCGGACGAATCGTACTGCCCCAAATTTCTGTGTCATCACTAAACACTAATTCGTTTTTATCCGTAAAAAACTCACGGTCTTTTAGTTTTTGAGTCTTTGAAAGTCCTGCTTGGTAGTAAATAATTTCGTCATGATTGCGCGAACGACGGAAAATGTATGCGTCAATATTTTTATTATCATCCAAAATCACTTTCAAACTACCTTGTTTAGAAGGGTCTTTGGAATCAAGCGTATGGATGCGTAGTACGCGCCCGTTTTCTCTTTCAATGCGATTGACACCGTAAGAACCTGCCGCATCGCCGCCTGTTACTATCAAGTAGCCGCGTGTGATGGAGAATGTGACTTCACCCGGACGAAGTTTGCCGTGACTGCCACTGGCATCTTCCCATTCATTGGGCACAAGCGTATAGCCGTACAATTCCTCCGCTTGGTGAAATTGACGATCCGTAACATAAGTATATTGTGTCTGCTGCGCGACCGCCATAAAGCTGACACATAAAAATAAAAATAGTAAATTTGTAATTTTCATATTATCAATGTTGAATTTTGAATGAATGAATGAGTGAATTCAACATTATATTCGATTGAAGTGATTTTTGATTGGAAAATATAATTTTAGAATTCATATTCATAAAGAATTACAAAAGCTAAGATTATTCAATTCATTCATTCAAAATTCACTCATTCACTCATTAATCATTGTCGCATTATATCATTGTAGCATTAATTAAGACGGGCTTTACTTGATTTGGTTAGGGATTTACCATAAATTATTCCAAAAATAACAAGGGTTTTCTTACATTTCAAATTTTTAACGTTTCGTGTTCTTGGTTCGTTGTTCTTGGTTCTTCGTTTTAACTACTAAAAAAGAACTATACAACAACAAAGAACAACGAACAAAATACGAATAACGCAATAGTGTTGAAGGGTATTTTTTATTCGTTTCCGGTTCAATTGGTCATTTTACACATTAAAAACAATCAATTTTTATTGTTTTTATGGTTGATGCCTGTGCTTATGATTTTGGGAGGTATTGGTAGTGTATATGGTATCAAAGACCTTTTTTTGGGACCCGAATATCTTGGCAACACCAATTTTTGGAGCTTTTGGTGGATGGGTTTTACCTTTGGCGGCTTCTTGATGATTTGGAATATCACGACCTATATTCTGTATAGTTATCGCTTTCCTTTTTTGGCTTCGCTCAATAGTCCTTTCACTAAGTTTTTTCTCAATAATTCTCTAATTCCCGTTGCTTTCGTGGTTTTTTATTTGGGAAAAATCATTAATTATCAATGGTATAACGAATTGGCGGCGGAATATAGCATTGTTTTTCATGTCTTAGGTTTTTTGACGGGTGGAATTTCGATGTTGCTACTCGGTGCGCTATATTTTCAATTCACCAATAACGACATTGACATCATACGGAAAAGGTTTGGAAAAGATTTGCCTTTGCTCCTCAAAAATCGCAAAGACATCACCGATGACCCCGAAGATATTTTCAAAGAAGCCTGTCGAGTTGATTATTATTTATCGCTCCAACTCAAACCGCGCCTTGTGCGCAATGTAGAGCATTATCCCATCGACTGGCTGCATAGCGTTTTTCGCCAAAATCATCAAAACGCTATCATCGCTCAAGTATTGAGTATTTTTTCCTTGTTTGTCATGGGGCTTTTTATGGAAAACGCTTACTTACGAATTCCCGCTGCCGGAGGCATTTTTATTTTTTCGGCGGTGCTGATGAGTATTGTTGGGGCATTGAGTTATTGGTTAGGGACTTGGCGGGCGACGGCGTTTATTCTCTTGCTCTTGGGCTTGAATGCCCTCTCCGGCTTACCTGTCGAATTTGAAAATCGTGCCTACGGACTCAATTACGAAAACGAAAAAGCACCTTATAATTACGCTCGACTTGACAGCCTTTCCACATCTGACATCATCGAAGAAGACCGCGCCGCTACCCTCCAAATCCTAGAAAAATGGCGCGACAAATTCGGACGCGGACGCCTTATTCGTCAGCCACGTATGGTGATTTTGTGTACAAGTGGCGGCGGTATTCGGCAAAGTGTTTTTACGGTCAATGCGCTTCAAAAGGCAGATAGCCTCCTAAAAGGAAGGCTCATGGACCACATGACGCTCATCACAGGCGCATCGGGCGGAATGATTGGCGCGGCGTATTTTCGGGAAATTTTATTGCGAAGTAAAACAAACGATTCAATCAATATTTACGACCCCGCCTATGTCGATAAGTCAGCAGAAGACTTGCTCAATCCGGTGATTTTCTCTGTACTCGCCAGTGATATTTTCGTGCCGTGGTTGAAATTTGATTATAACGGAAACAAATATTACAAAGACAGAGGCTATATTTTTGAACAACAATTATTGGAAAATACGGACGGCATTTTGGAGAAAAAACTTTCTGATTATCGTCAAGCCGAAGAAGACGCGCTGATTCCCATGATGTTTTTATCGCCTGTGTCAGCGGCGAATTTGCGGCAAGTATACATCTCACCATTAGGTGTGAGTTATATGACCCAACCCTTCACCCAAGCCGCCGACAAACTCAATCCCGAACCCGATGCGGTGGAGTTTCGCCGCCTATTTGCAGAGCAAGATGCGGATAGTCTGCGCCTTGCGAGTGCATTGCGTATGAACGCGACTTTCCCTTACATCCTCCCGAATGCCTACCTGCCCAGCGACCCGCCCATGCGTATGATAGACGCTGGTTGGCGCGACAATTACGGGATATTTGCGGCGAGTCGTTTTGTGTTGAATTTCAGTGATTGGATTAAGGAAAATACAAGCGGCGTACTCATCCTCCAGTTGCGTGACATCGACAAACTCAATGAATTTGACAAAGGCAAACGCACCACACTTATGGGGCGATTGCTCAATCCACTTGGCACAGCAGCCAATATCAACACTTGGCAGGACTACGCCAATGACGGTCAACTAAACACTGTCATCCAAGCACTTGGCAAGGACAAAATTGATATTGTGGAGTTTGTATATCGCCCGGCAGAGAAAGAGAAAAGGGCTTCGGTGAGTTGGCATATCACGCCGCGTAGTAAGATTGATGTGTTGAATTCATTTTATGAGGAAGGCAATCAGGAGAGTATGCGGGTGTTGGAGGAGTTGGTGAAGTGAGTTGAAAAACCTTTAATTCGCGTAAACTAAGCTAACGTGTTAGCGAGTTGCGAGTTATCAAATGTTTGTATAATTTTTCAAGAATATCCAAAGCTTCTTGTTTGTCGTGTGCTTTGCGTAGGAAGGTTTGTCCTTCCTGTGTTAATTGTTTTGCCAATACCTCATTATTCAAAATTCGTTGAATCGCTTGCGCGAGGTCGTTCGCATTTTCCATTTCTACTAATAAGCCTGTTTTTTCATGAATACACCATTCGGGAATGCCTGCCACATCACTTGCAATCACAGGAATTTTACACGCAAATGCCTCTAAACCAATCAATCCGAACATTTCCCGATAAGCAGATGGCACAACAATTAATTCGGATTCATACAAATATCTTTTAATCGTTTCTTGCGGTTGAAAGGGTAATATTTTTGTTTGTTGTTGCAAATTATCTTTCGTAATCGCTGCGCGTAAATTCTCTGATTCACCGCCTTCTCCAATAAATATCAATTCATAATCCGGCAAATCCTGAGCTATCTTTTTCCAAGCATTTAATAACACAAAAATTCCTTTCACTACCTCGAATCTTCCAATGTATAAGATGCGCTTTTGGCGAGTGTGTTCTTCGGAAGTTTTCCATTTACCCACTTCAATGTAATGATGAATATAAGTTGCATTTTCGACACCTCGTTCCCGTAATATTTTCTCAAACTTATAAGAAGGCGCGATAAAATGTGTCGTATTTTTTTTGACGATATTCAAACGTATTTTTTTGATAAAACGCGCCAATGCACCTTCGCCATCCTTCGGAATAAGTCGATAATCATGAATGGTTTGCACCGTAGGAATCTTATGGCGATTGGCGACTTTCAGAATGGTCGTAGTGAAGTACGCATTATTATTAATGTGAATCAAATCCGGCTGAAATTCGCGTAATTTTTCCTCAATCGCCGCGCCCACATTTCGCTTAAAAAACAATCCATCGCGAAACTTATGCACCTGCGAAAAACGACTCTGCCCGAACGCCGAATACTCCCGCACATCAATCGTCAGTCGTTCCACCACAAAACCACGTCCTTCCATTTCCCGCTTAATGGAATTGACGTAAGTTTCTGTGCCGCCCCGCACACCTGTTTTGTCATTGTATAGCAAAATCCTCATCAGCAATGCTTTACGCAATGCTTAAATGCTTAAATGATGAAATGCTTAAATGAGGCTAATGAATGAATTTTGAATGAGTGAATGAATGAATCATTTTTAGATTGTAAATAAGTTTTTTGCAATAAAATCGTTCAATTCATTCATTCAAAATTCATTCACTCATTCATTCCTATTTAAGCATTTCATCATTTCAACATTTAAGCATTGCCCTCCAACGCTTCCCAATACTCCACCGCGCGTCGCGTATGCGGAATACAAATGGAACCACCCACAAGATTGGCAATAGCGAATACTTCAAAAACTTCCTCCTTGGTCACGCCCAATTCGTGACATGTACCCAAGTGATACGCGATACAATCATCGCATCGCAAGACCATAGAAGCCACTAACCCAAGCAATTCTTTCGTTTTAGTGGGCAATGCACCATCGGCATAGGCATTCGTATCCAGATTGAAAAAACGGTTGAGGACTTTGTTTTTTTGACCGAGTATTTTTTCGTTCATCGCCTTTCGATAGGCGTTAAATTCTTCGACTTTGTTCATAGTTTCGAGTTGCGGGTTACGGGTTACGGGTTGCGAGTTATGAGCTTTATTAACCCGTAACTCGCAACCCGTAACCCGTAACCTGTTTAAAATAATGGTAAAAGTAGTACGTTTAAAGATTATTGCCCCGCTTTTTTCATACTAAATCAATACATAGCATTATCTTTGTGTGCTTTTTTAAACCTTTATCGTGAAAGCAGCAAAAAAACATGAAGCAACGTTGTTTACACATCAGTAAACTTTCATTAGAAAATTCTGATTGCATCTATAGATTGGGTTATTCAACATTCACTCATTGAGTATTCAGAATTAAGTTAAGTTGCAAAGTAAATTTTAGTTTATGAATTATACACCAAAATTAATTCTTGGTTTAATATTTTATTTTATATCAACATTCATATATGCACAAACACCTCCGTCTGTTGGAGAGAAGTTTGTCATTGGCGGTATCGAAGTAGAAGGTTTACAATTTAGTGAGCCGAATGCAGTGATAGCCGTCACAGGTTTGGCTGTGGATAGTGAGATTCAGATTCCGGGAGATGATATTCCGGATGCGATTCGCAGCTTGTGGCGATTGCGTTTGTTTACCGATATTGAAATTATCGAAAATAATCGTATTGAGAATGTTATTTTCTTGACCATCAAAGTAAAAGAGCGTCCGCGACTTTCGCGCTATTCATACACAGGCGTAAAAAAACACCTGCATGACGACCTCAATGATGAGGTTCAACGCTTCGTACAGCGCGGTGGTATCGTCACGGAAAGTGTAAAAATGAACTCCGCAAATGCTATCAAAGATTTTTTCATCCAACGTAGTTTTTTGGATGTAGAAGTAGATGTGGAAGAAGTGCCTGATACGACCATGTTTAATGCAGTACGTTTGGTGTTTGATATTGATAAAAAGAAAAAAGTACGGATCAAGGAAATTAATATAGAGGGTAATGAGGCATTAAGCGATGCAAAAATTCGTCGCTTGATGAAAGAAACCAAACGTAAGAAGCACTGGTTTAAACCTTCTAAATTAATTGAAGACGATTTTGAGGAAGACCAACGTGGTGTCGTTGCTCGATACAATAAATTAGGCTACCGTGATGCGAAAATCACAAAAGACTCCGTATATCGCGTCGGCAATGAAATGTTTATTGACATGGCGGTACAAGAAAAAAATCGTTACTACTTCCGCGATATTACTTGGCGTGGTAATTCGATTTATTCTACCGAACAATTGACCGAGGTTTTAGGTATTGAAAGAGGCGATGTATATAACGAAGAAGTCCTACAAACTCGCCTGAGTTTTAGCCAAGACGGGCGCGATGTGAGTTCGCTTTACCTTGATAACGGTTATCTATTTTTCCGTGTCGATCCGATTGAAAAAACGGTCACAACAGATTCTATCGACCTCGAAATCCAAATATTTGAAGGACCGCAAGCGACCATTGACCGCGTAGTTATCAAAGGAAATGACCGTACACACGAGCACGTTATTCGTCGTGAATTGCGTACTAAACCCGGTCAGAAATTTAGTCGTTCGGACATCATTCGTTCGCAACGCGAGATATTGGCTTTGGGTTATTTTAGTCAGGAAAATTTGGGTATTAATACGCCTGTCAACCCACAACGTGGTACGGTAGACATCGAATATACTGTCGAAGAACGCCCCTCCGACCAACTCGAACTCTCCGCCGGTTGGGGTGGACGCGGACGTGGTGTGATTGGTACATTGGGAGTCACGTTCAATAATTTCTCACTAAGAAATCTCTTCGATTTGGATAGTTGGAGTCCACTGCCACAAGGTGACGGACAGCGTGTTTCTTTGCGTGCGCAGACCAACGGACGTTTCTTCCAATCTTACAACCTGTCATTTACCGAGCCGTGGTTGGGTGGTAAAAAACCGAATTCCTTTACCTTTGCCGCATTCCACTCGCGCTCTACTAATGGCGCGCCTAATCGCATCGACGTTATTACAGATGACAATATCACTCAGACTATTGATAATCCGAGTTTCCAGCGATTGGCAATTACGGGAGTTTCTGTGGGTTTAGGTACACGACTCAAAGTACCGGACGATTTCTTTGTATCCAACACGACGATCAGTTATCAAAATATTGGTCTTAGAAATTATCGCGGATTTACATTAGAAGAAACCAGACAGCCGATTTTGCTTGGTACTTACCACAACCTTACGTTGAATCAGACGATTTCGCGTAACTCTATCGACAGCCCGATATTCCCGACTTCCGGGTCGCAGTTTTCGCTTTCAGCAAAATTGTCGCTTCCTTATTCTTTATTTAAAAAAGATAATTTCTGGAAATTATCGGCTGAGGAAGCTGACGCCCTCATTGCCGAAGCTAACGGGGAACGCCAAGCTGCCGGTCTTACTGCGCTTTCGGAAGATGCTGCGGCTATCCTCGTTCGAGATAATGAGAATGCTCGTCGATATAGAATGGTTGAATACCACAAATGGCGTTTCAATGCGGAGTGGTATTCTAAGGTTTATGGCAAATTTGTCGTGCGTGCTGCTGCGAAAATCGGTATGATTGGACATTATAATAAAAATATCGGTACGACACCCTTCGAACGATATGAACTCGGTGGTGATGGTATCGCCAACTTTAATATTGAAGGTAAGGACATCATTTCGATGCGTGGTTACGAGGACGGTACTACCGACCTCTCTGCCAATGCCTTTGGTGCAACGGTATTTGATAAGTTTACGCTTGAGTTACGCTATCCGCTGTCGCTCAATCCTTCTGCAACCATTTACGTACTTGCATTTGCCGAAGGTGGTAATGCATGGACCAATTTCCGCGACTTCAATCCACTGGATTTGCGTCGCTCGGCAGGTGCAGGATTGCGTGTATTCTTGCCGATGTTTGGTACGCTTGGATTTGATTATGGTATAGGATTCGACAAGCCATATCTCGACCCTGATACAAGTGCTTGGTCGGATTATGGTAGATTTAATATCATTCTCGGTTTCCAACCGGAGTAACGTAACGCGAGCTTCCAGCTCGCAGTGGCGACCATGACGCGAGTTTCCAACCCGTAGTAAAATAATTACTGCGAGCTGGAAGCTCGCGTTACGTTGTTAAACTCCTGTTAAATGACTACCCGCATATGGGTGTTTTTGTTTGTTTTATTTTGTTGATAATGAATGGATTAATTTGTTTTTAATTAGAAATAAAATTTACAATATAAAAATTGGCAAAGCTATTGTAATACCAATGAGTAAATGAATAGATGAGTAAATGATTAAATAGTCAATACGACATTTATATCAGTTTAAATGAATTAAAAATATTTTGTCATTTACTCATCTACTCATTTAAATTTGCATTCACATAATTAATAAATCAAAATAATCCGGATTGCGAATAACCGACTTCGAGTATTAAAAATGAACCAACTCGCATCTCGCAACTCGCAACTCGCAACTTGACTTACAATATGAAAAAATTACTCCTTATCATGGCAGTTGCCATGACCACCGCCTTCACCGCAGAAGCACAACGCATTGCATACGTAGATATGGACCGCATCTTGGCGACCATTCCCGAATATAAAGCTGCTCAGGCTGAACTCGACGCAACTGCCGAAAGATGGAAACAAGAAATCGCTATCGAATACGGTAAAATCGAAACGATGTACCGCAAGTATCAAGCACAAGAAGTGCTGATGAGCGAAACCACCCGCCAACAACGCGAGCAAGAAATCGTCGATAAAGAAGCACAAGTCCGCGAAATGCAAAAACAAAAATTCGGACCGCAAGGCGAGTTATTTCAAAAACGTCAATCACTTGTCAAGCCGATTCAAGATCGCGTATATGCGACGATCCAAAAATTTGCTGCTGATAGAGGTCTAGACTTCATTTTCGATAAAGGCACTATGCCGAGCATGATATTCGCTTCTCCAAAAATGGACAAAACGGAAGAAATTATTGAAAAATTAAAATAGATATAACACGAGAGAGGTTAGACGCAAGACAAAGCGTTTTTCTCTCTCGTTTTTTATCAAACTACTAACTACATATCGAGTTTGAGAATTTAATCTTAAACTTAAACTTAGAAAAGAATCATGAATTACAAATCATTAATAGCGGCGAGTGTGTTGGCTTTCGCGGTGGTTTGCTTTTCGGCGAGTTCGGTTGCTGCACAAAAGTACGGACACACGAATTTCGAGCAAATACTTTCCGAGCTACCCGACACCAAAGCTGCTCGCAGCAGTCTCGAAGAATATAACGCTGAATTGGAGGCAGACTTTAAAAATATGGAGAATAAACTCCAGCAAAAAATCGAAGCTGCCAATAAAGAATATGCAGCAGGCAATATGAGCGAGGCAGTACGTCAGCAAAAAATGCAGGAAATACAAAAGCAAGAAGCTGCCCTTCAAGAGAAAATTCAAACTTACCAGCAAAAATTTGCTCAAAGGCAATCAGAATTGCTTCAACCATTACTTGATAAGGTAGGCAATGCTGTTGATCAGGTAGTAGCTGAAGGCGGTTACGATTATATATTCGATACCACTTCTTTGTTATACATTGCTGAGAATGCAGATGA
>JAHDEO010000152.1:3705-14501 GCA_020628725.1 Saprospiraceae bacterium | reverse complement strand
AATTGGATGGTGTAAAATGGTTGATTCATCTGTATAAAAACGACTTGGGCGGCTGTCTGGCAGATGATATGGGGCTGGGTAAAACGCTGCAAACGATAGCGGTTTTATTATTTGCAAAATCAGAAAAAGCGAAGCAAAATAAATCCCGAAAAGTTATCAAACAAGCAGTGCAAGCGACGCTTTTTGATGTGCTGCCTTCGAATGGTGCGAGTACGCCTTTGAATGCGCTGATTATCCTTCCCGCTTCGTTGGTTTTTAATTGGAAAAGTGAAATCAATCAGTTTGCGCCGAGCCTGACCGTTTATGGGCATGTAGGTCCGAAACGTTATAAATCGTCAGCAAAATTGGTGGGTTTTGATGTGGTGCTGACGACTTATCATACGGCGTTGAAGGATGTGGAGATGTTGAAAAATATTAATTTTGAATATATTGTACTCGATGAAAGTCAGCAAATTAAGAATCGGGAATCGAAGATTTTTGGTGCAGTGAATGACTTGGAAGGCAAGCATAAAGTCTCTCTGAGTGGTACGCCGATTGAAAATTCGCTGTCGGATTTGTGGTCGCAAATGCAGTTTATCAATCCTGAATTGTTAGGGTCTTTTCCGTTTTTCAAAAAGGAATTTTTAAGACCTATCGAAAAGGCACAAAATGAAGAAAAACAGGATAGACTGAAGCGTTTGATTGCGCCATATCTGCTGCGTCGGACGAAGGAGTCGGTGGCGAAGGATTTGCCGGAATTGACGCAGAAAATATTTTACAGCGAAATGACCACGCCGCAGAAAAAAGCCTACGAAACGGAGAAATCATCTGCCCGAAATTTCATCTTGGAACAGATAGAACAAGGCGATACAAAATTCAATATGGTGGTGTTGAAAACGCTCTTGCGCTTGCGGCAAATTGCGAATCATCCGTCCTTGTTTATCGAAGAATATAAAAAGGATTCGGGGAAATTTAATGACATTATGCACCACTTGGATGTTATCCGAAAAGGGGGGCATAAGGTTTTGATTTTTTCACAGTTTGTGAGTTATTTGCATTTGTTTAAAGCTGAATTTGAACGAAATAATTGGGGCTTCTCCATACTCACCGGCGATATGACTTCCGATAAACGCGAAGCACAAATAAAGCAATTCAAAGCGCAAAAAGACATCCACTTTTTCCTCATCTCCCTCAAAGCCGGCGGTACAGGACTCAACCTGACGCAAGCGGATTACGTATTCATCGCCGACCCCTGGTGGAATCCCGCCGCCGAACAACAAGCGATAGCCCGCGCCCACCGCATCGGGCAAACCCGCAATGTCATCGCCATGAAATTTATCACTAAAGACAGCATCGAAGAGAAAATCCTCCAACTCCAACAACGCAAAACCAAACTCGCCGAAGATATTATTGAGAATAATGATAAGTTGAGATTTGAACGGGAGGATTTGGAGTTTTTGTTGGGGTGAGATATGATTATTTGCCTAAGTCTGCGTATTCATTTTCAACAATAATCTTAACGAAAGATAAAATAAGAATGAAGAGATTGTCAGAGCAATTAGATAACCGTATGATAGTGACATCATTTTAGAATCACCATTTGCGATATGAAAAAATATTGGGGTCATAAATAGAGTATAGAAGGTAGCTACACCTGCTATAATTGAAAAACAAATAAATAGTACTTTTTTCATGATAATGCTTTTAATTATTTGAGCATCAATGTTCTCTTTCGATTTTTATTAGAGAAACAACAAACTATGTGATTGGTTTAGTTGACTCCAACAACGCAAAACCAAACTCGCCGAAGATATTATTGAGAATAATGATAAGCTGCGGTTTGAATGTGAGGATTTGGAGTTTTTGTTGAGGTGATTTATTTTCCAATTTTGATGAATGTACTTCTAAATAATTTACCGTCGATGACTGTCTCGCAGGTATAGGCATCACCTTTTACTTCTGTTATTTTCACTATGATAGATTGCCCTATTTTGTCTTTGGAACTTGGAAAATCTGATTCAAGATAAGTCAATTTATACGATGTTTTGCTAAGCCATTTAACATCAAACACGACTTTACCGCTTGGTAATTGCTGAATTTGTTTATCCTTTGATCTTTCGATATAGATGTTATCTAACGGATATTGACTGTATTTGTATTTACCCGTTTTGAATTTTTTACATTCTTTGGGCTTGAAGTTTTTTCGATTTAGGTAATGCTCATCACAATCAAATGAATCGTATATTTCAGTATTTGGCTTTTTGACCTTGCTAAAATCCTCGCAGGCATCCACCATTGAATTCATGCCCACAAGCGCACTCCCTCTTAGGAAAAAGATTTCGTCATAAGCTTCACCATTGTTAACCAAATAAGTAAAATCAGCAACTGCTTGGGCGTATTTTTCAAGATTGATATTGATTTTTCCTCTTTTGTAATATGCTTCGGTATTTTTGGGATTTATCTCAATAATACTTGACAAATCATCGCTTGCCAATGCAATATTGCCATTTCTTTCGTGAGCTTCTGCCCTTACTTTGAGTGCCTCAGCGTAGCCGTTTTTTAATTCTAAAGCTTTTGTTGCATCCTTGATGACATAATCATACACTTGGTCTTTTCCTATTTGTTTGAAAATCTCAGCAGATTGTTTGGCTGCGGCGTCTTTTTTCAAGGTTTCGCCGTAATCATCTTCTATACCTTTGAGCATCAATACAAATTTGGCTCTTTCGTAATATGCGCGTGCATTGGCAGGGTCTGCTTCGACTGCTTGGTTTATGATGTCTAAGGCTTCCTTAAAATCTCCAAACATGGCATATGAAGGGACTTTGTCTAATAATTCATCACTTGTTTGGGCGTAACTACCGAAGGCTGTCAGTAGGCAGAAAATAATGGTTGATAATACTTTATTCATTTTATTTTTGATTACATGGTAAACTGTCTATTGTTATAGTTGGAGCGTCGAACTGAAATAACCATAACTTCTTCTTGTCTTTAGGAATATTACTATTTAGTATTGCAACAACTTCTTCGGCGATTGAGTCAGAAGCATTATGGAGTTTAAATGTAAGATTATCATTGTTATTTGAAATGTGAACTGAATGAATGCCTCCACTCATTATGCCGGGATTGTTATTATAAATCAGTGTATCTTCTATGTTTTCAGTCAACTGAATAATTGAGTCAATCGACGATGTTCTAATTTTACCGGAGCAAATAGTTTTTGGTTCTTTCGTAAATTCGCCAGTGAAAGAACTATTCTCTTCTAATGTATATAGATAATTTGTTTCATTAACTTTAAATACGGGTTGCATACTATTGTATCCGGAACCAAGACCGGCATACAGGTAAGTAAGACTAAAGTTTTCATATTTTGAAGAGTTAGGTTCAACTTGTTTCTGGCAACCTATAATAGTTGAGAGATAAATAATAAATAGTATGTTTTTCATCATTCATTTAATTGGCTAAAATGTTAGATGTATGAGGCATAACCAGTTTGTGTCGGACATAATCACCATGTAAATTTTAGCATCAGTTTTTATTTCCTTGGTCTGTTATACCACTTATAATCATCCCATTTTTTTAGCTTTTTAAATTGCTTTTTTCTGTAATTTGGAACTACCTTATCCTTTTGAAATGAGTCATCATTTAAAGTATAGAATGTTTTTTCTAATGCAATTCTGAAATATTTCTGTCTCATCATCCATAAAAGTTCAATTGTATTTCCACGTTTTTCAAATTCAATTTCATAGAAGTCTCGATGATAGAAAGAAAGATATTCGATATAGTTATCTTCATCTCTGATTAAGGTTTTGGTAGCTTTGAATTTAAGCATTTCCTCAACAGGTAATTCATGTATCATCCTTTGTTCTGAATGGTATGCTTCGACTTTATTATAATCATCAACCATCGTTTTCGTTACGTATTCTATTCTTGAATCAACATTTTCTAAGCTTAGATGTCCGATTATTGATAATTGGAATCCAGTAATATCTGCAAATGTTGACCTGATTACTTTAAATGACGGAATTGGCTTTTCAAACTCAAATGCTGTTAAACGATATGCCATTCATTTTAAATTTGGTTATTCAATTTTGGTAAACATCCCTTCGAAGCTAAGACCATTGACCGTTGAAGTATAGTATATTTTATCTCCTTCCACTTTATTGATTTTCACGTTCATGACGTCTCCTTTTCCGAATGGAAAATCAGGTATGGTTACTTTCTTCATGGTCATATTGTATTCACAATCATTTACCCAAACCAATTTTGATTTGATATAATACTTGCCATGATATTCTATATGCTTCTTTTTCTTGAATACAACTTTTACTACATCATCAGCATATCCATAGGTAAAAGTTCCTCTGTGTAGTTGATTGCAATTGTTTTCAGATTGAGCGTAAGTTGTGGTTAAGGTCATCAGTATTAGTGCTATTATTCCAATTGATGCCTTGATTATTTTATTCATTTTTTGTGTTTTAATAATTCAGAATATACGCTTTGCGCATTTTTTCATTGAGATGCTTCAAAGTTGGACATTGATAAATGAGAATGGTGCAGAAAAATTCCTCTGAAGCTATTAACACTGCTAAAATAAGTCGTACATCCAAATTATCCAAGCGACTACTCTTTTTTCGGAGATTGAGCAATAAATAATTCAAGTTGCGGACAACTTGAAAAATCCCAAAAAACAAATTCCAAATCCCAATTTTGACGTGCTTTTATCGTATTTTATTGGAATTTGGTACTTGGGATTTGGAATTTATTCAAGTTGGTGGTTTATCCGCAACTTGAGTTAAATACAGCCTTGCAGATTGCTCTAACAAGGCTGCTTTTTTTATCGTGATTTCACAAATTTCTTCGAAATCATTCCCTCCGAAGTTTGAAAAGAGATAAAGTAAATACCGTTTGGAAGGTTTGAAATGTTGATGGAACCGTTTTGCTGTCTATTTATTTCTTCTCTGATAAATTCTTTTCCAACAACATCATATATCGTTAATTGAATGTTTTGAAGATGCTTATTGCTTTGAATATCAAATTGGAGGGCATTAGATGCCGGATTTGGACTTAGTGTGAGTTGCCAATCTTCATTTTCATTTGGATTGGAAATATTTGTTAGTAAAACCTCGTCGGACGTGATAGTGCCTATGGTATCTCCGTCAATGACATAACCATTTAATCCTCTAGTGATATAACCTTCAAAACACCAGTGGAAAAGTACAGTTTCGCCCAAACCTTCTTGCCATTTTCTGTAATATTGATCCGTACAACCTCCATTGATGAGTAAATCGGTGGAGTCATTTTCGGGATTAAAATGGCTGTGAATCGGTGTATTATTCCAACTTTCAGAATACATGAACTTTAACCAATTATCATTTTCATCCTGACCATAATAAAGTGTGTGTGTTTTACCAATAAAACCATATAAACTCTCATCAAGTTGAAAATCACAACCGACATTGCTTTCTTCCCAGTAGTTATTTTCATAGACGTTGAAATCTATTTGATAGCAGTTAGATTCACTTACATTGACTAATTGACTCGGATAGGAATTAGCAATATTTTCCGGAGTGAATGTATAGGTGTAATCTGTTTCCGTGTGCGATTCTGACACTACTTGTTGTTCATAATACTGTCCAACTGTTTCATAATGTGCCTGATACATAATTCGATTGATTTCATATACGATGGAGTCTTGAAAATCCTGCCTTCCGGTTACCTTGATTTTAGCGGTTCCGTATCTGCCGCCATGTTTGCCACCATCATGGAAGTCATATTGAAAAATATCGCCCACATTAAAATCAAAAAACTCCCGATAGCCGGGCATTTTGAATCCTAAATCGCGGGTTTGAATGCCCATAAGTCGGTAGTAAGTGTCATCTTCAAGTCGAGGAAATTCTATAATACCGTGTGATTTAGATAGAATAATGGTATCGCCGTTGGAAAGGGCAATATGTTTAAGCGAGTCAGTACTTCCAAAGATTTCGTCCTCCGTGATGCTGACGACTTCTGCAAAAATACCTTCATAAAATTCAAATATCCACGTAGCACCCACAGGGGCGCAAGGCTTTATAATTGATTCATCATAAGCTGTAAATATGTACTCACAGTCATTGACAATCACCATCTCACTGCCTAAAAATTGCGGCTGATTTTGGAGGTAAGTCTGTGAATATCCCAGTAGTGAACTGCATGTATCACATCGCTTGACGATTTTGTTGAGATGTGATGTGGTTATTTCCGTTAAAGCATCTGTATTCGTGGAATCTATCCATAAAGTAGCAGCAATAGGATTGGTGTTTTTCAAGATATGTAATTCGTTGAAAAAATCATTATGAATTATTGAATCGTAGGTGCTTGTATCACCTACGAGTTCATAATGATACACATCGCCTTCAACTATTGGTGACCAATTTTGAGCAAAAACATTGAAAGATAATAAAATGAAGAATAAGATAGGATAAAATGATTTCATGGTAAATGTATTTATTTTATATGAAAAAAATAAAATATTGGTTCGTTGGAAAGCCTGTTTTTCAAGGCTTATTTCGTTTGTGTAAAGTTTATATAGTAAAATGGGGTGATTTTTTTGAGAATTGCTTGGGGGGCATACGCGTAGGACAAATATTTTATTTTTGTATCAAATTCGCACCCCAAATCATAAATACATAAACACATAGTGCAGTATACAAACCCGCTATAGTAGCTCTTTGAGCAACTTGAATCAAATCACTATCTGCCAGCCAACCCAAGCCAAAGACCATAGCAAACATGACTATAAAAGTCCAAAACATGGGTTTCGCAACGTATTTATGATATTTGATGAGTTCTTCTTTTTCTGATAAAGGAGATTTTGTCATGTATGCCTTAAAAACACCGGACAGAAAAAATACAACAAATAATAGAAGTCCATAGAGTAGAATCGTAGTGAAGTTATCCATTGGTTTTATTTTTTATAAGGAAAAAAATTACACCCCAACTGCCTCAAAATACCCCGCATACTACTTCTCGACTTTTAACCTCACCCCAATCCTTACCGAATCAAGTTCGGCACAAGCTCCATTTCATTGGAGAGGGAGTATCGATGTTTTATAAACTTTGAAGCAGAGCGGACTCCCCTCTCCTCGTAGGAAAGGGGCTGGGGGTGAGGTTCTGAAAATACCCATCATACCGTTTCTCCACCTCATCTAATACCCCAAAAAGCACCTCCGGCTCCAAATCAGTCACCAAGCGCGAGCGATAAGCTTTGATACCCGGCAAGCCTTTAAAATAATTGGTGTAATGACGGCGCATTTCCAACACACCAAGCTTGTCACCTTTCCATTCAAGAGAGTGTCGTAGATGCTGACGCGCAGCCTCCACGCGCTCACGCACGGTAGGCTGGGGGAGGAGTTCGCCTGTTTTGAAATAATGTTTGATTTCATTAAAAATCCAAGGATAACCAATGCTCGCCCTGCCAATCATAATACCGTCCACGCCGTAGCGTTCGCGGTAGAGTTTAGCTTTTTGCGGAGAGTTGATATCGCCATTGCCGAAGATAGGAATATGAATACGCGGATTCTCTTTGATTTTACCAATGAGCGTCCAGTCTGCCTCGCCTTTGTACATTTGTTTACGTGTACGTCCGTGTATCGCAAGTGATTTAATACCAACGTCTTGCAAACGTTCCGCCACTTCCTCAATATACTTCGTATTCTCATCCCAGCCCAATCGAGTTTTGACAGTCACGGGTTTATTGGTACGTTTCACTATCGCTTCTGTCAACTTTACCATTCGCGGTATATCTTGCAGAATACCTGCGCCTGCCATTTTACAAACCACCTTCTTCACCGGACAACCATAATTAATGTCCAACACCTCCGGATCTGCTTCTTCTACGATTTCGGCGGCACGTTCCATCGACTCCAATTTCGCCCCAAAAATCTGTATCCCAATAGGTCGCTCGTAATCGTAAATATCCAACTTCTGCACACTCTTGTGCGCGTCGCGTATCAAACCTTCTACCGAGATAAATTCGGTATACATCATATCCGCCCCGTGTTGTTTGCATAGCGCACGAAAAGGTGGGTCGCTCACATCCTCCATTGGAGCAAGCAAGAGTGGGAATTCGCCGAGATTGATGTCACCTATTTTTACCATTTTATTTTAGTGTTGTTGTATTATGGTGTAGAAGTGTTGTGGTTGGTGGATTGTAGTATTTATGTGTTGTTAGTAGCGTAAAACTACAACACTTCGACACTACAACACCTCAAACACTCCTAAAAATTCGTAAATTTACGGAAAATTCAGTTAACATGACACCGGAACAGTCGATTACACGCGAATTTGCATTGAGGGAATTGGTGATATTCATCTTGGTGGTATTAGGTTTCGTCTTGTTAGGAACGTTACTTTCTGCGGGAATTGCGCCCTTATTAGGCATTGAAGATTTACCCAAATTATTGGAAAATATTTCGGAAGAAACACCGCGTGAGACTTTAAAAGGCGTACAAGTCATCTTGGCGATTAGTCAATTATTCACGTTTCTGATACCTGCATTAGTATTTTCGATTTTTTATTATAAAAGAAATTGGAAAGAACGAATTTTGCTACATCGCTTCCCTTCGGGCGATAATTTATCTTGGGGATTCGGCTTATTGATACTCACATTCATAGCGATGCAATTGGTGTATTGGCTCAATAAACAAATCCCATTGCCGGAGTCATTGCGGGCAGCAGAAGACACTTCGCAAGCGTTGATACAAGCAATGATGCAATTGGATTCGCCTTACGCGTTAATTACCAATTTGGTCATTATGGCACTGCTACCTGCGATAGGAGAGGAGTTGATTTTCAGGGGATTGGTACAACGTATCGCAGTACGCCTTGCCGAAAATGTACACGCAGGTATTTGGATTTCGGCGACCTTATTTAGCTTGATGCACTGGCAATTTGAGGGCTTTTTCGTCCGCCAACTTTTAGGGGCATTATTTGGTTACTTATTGTATTGGTCGGGGAGTTTGTGGTTGCCAATTATTGTACATTTTGTGTTTAATGGATTACAAATTGTCGCTCAATATGCGTACTTTCAGGGCGCGATTGACGTTGATATAGACCAAGAACTCGAACTAACAACAGGCAATCTCGTTATGGGAGCTGCCGCATTAATTCTGACCTTAATCTTATGTAACTATGTACATCGTAAACGACAATCGGAACGACTCGAATACGAACGAGCAATGGGAGAAAATTTATAGTAGCATCTCGCCCCCTCGCGTCGAATTGCTACGAAGTCTCCTCGAAAATGAGGGCATCCCTGCCGTCATCGTCAACAAACAAGACTCCATGTATGTCATGATAGGCGAAGTGGAACTATACACCACCCGCGACAACATTTTGAAGGCAAAAAGCATTATCTCAAAAACGGAATTATAATGACGTAGCACGGTGCTTCCAGCCCGTGCCTCGCGCTGTATTTGAAAGAACACACTATGAGCGGAACACGACAACGAGTCATTACAGGCGTTATTTTCGGGGCGATAGTCATCATCGGGATGTTGGCGCATCAATGGTCGTATCGGGTGGTATTTCTGCTCATTGGCGCATTGTGTTTATGGGAATTTTTGAACATGACCCTTGAAAACGAGCCGAAAGGCTGGGCATTGAGTCGTAAGATTTTGGGCGTGGGTTTGGGCTTATTGCCCGCATTTGTCGCGGTGGGTTGGTTGGATGAAACTTTGGTCTTGTATATCTTTGCGGCAAGCGTATTTCTATTGTTACCTATTGAATTATTTGCCCAAGCCAAACTACCTTTTGCCAATCTCGCTCAGATGTTTATGGGCATTCTTTACATTGGTTTCCCGATTGCTTTGGCGATTGTGATGAGCGATACCCAATCAGGAAATTTCTCACCATATATAGTTTTTGGTCTTTTATTAATGGTATGGGCTAGCGATGTTGCGGCATATTTTGGCGGAAGAACTTTCGGTAAGCGCAAACTCTTTCCTCGCATATCTCCAAAGAAAACATGGGAAGGCGCAATTAGCGGATTATTCGGTGCAATGGCGGCTGGAGCCTTAGTCTATCTCGTTTACCATCAACTCAATATTTTCAATTTATTAGACCTCAAAGACTGGCTTATACTTGGTGCTATCACAGCCGTATTCGGCATCACAGGCGATTTGGTAGAATCCATGCTCAAACGCAGCGTCAACATCAAAGACTCTGGCAACCTCCTGCCCGGACACGGTGGCTTCCTCGACCGCTTCGATGCCTTTATTTTTGTCATTCCTTTCGCATATTTATATTTGGCAATGAAAATGTAATAAAAAGATAAAGTTATTTCGCGTAGCGAAATAAACTCCCTCTCCAATGAAATGGAGCTTGTGCCGAACTCGATTCGGTAAGGGTAGGGGGTGAGGTTAAACCCCTTAACAGTTCTTTAACTCATTTATCCTCAAAATATAGATGTTATCCCAAATGCGAAGCACAATCATCTGATTTATAATTGAATACTACATCAACTCACCTAATGCCCTTCTAATGATTAAAACGTTAATCCAATTAAAACCTGTCACAATTCACGAACAATTCGTACTCTTTTTTCGTTTTTTGTTAGTTTTACGCCGTTATCAAACACAAAACTTATTTAGCGTTCTTTGTAATCACATCAACAATTATTTTCTTTCCAAAAAGTGAGAGGCACATTTATTTTTTGCGCAGCATAAAATAAATCAACTCCCCTCTCCTTGAAAGGAAGCCTGTCCCGTACTTGATTCGGGAAGGGGTTGGGGGTGAGGTTCAAAAAGTAAAAGATCAAATTATGTGGAAAATACACCGTG
>JAHDEO010000152.1:0-3695 GCA_020628725.1 Saprospiraceae bacterium | reverse complement strand
AGCGTTACACTGGCAACACTATTAGCAGCCAACATATTAGTATATCAATATAGTAACGTGGACACCCAATGGACAGTAGGTATCCTTTCGGGCATACTCTTTCTGACTGTACTACAATTCTTTCGCAACCCGCGTCGCGAAATCCAAGTTGCTGATGACAATATCGTATATGCGCCTGCTGACGGCAAAGTAGTCGTCATAGAAGAGGCTCATGAATCTGAGTACTTCGAAGACAAACGTCTTCAAATCTCCATCTTCATGTCACCCACCAATGTACACGTCAACCGAAATCCCATCGGCGGGATTGTCAACTACTTCAAATACCATCCCGGCAAATATCTCGTTGCGTGGCACCCAAAATCTTCTACCGAAAACGAACGCACTACCACCGTCATCGCCAACGATGATGTAGAAATCATGCTCCGTCAAATCGCAGGAGCAATGGCAAAGCGTATCGTAAATTATGTCGAAGAAGGACAAAAAGTAGTACAAGGCGCAGACATGGGCTTCATCAAATTTGGCTCGCGTGTCGATTTATTCTTACCCCTTGATGCCAAAATCGAAGTCGAAATGAATCAAAAAGTCAAAGGCAACCGTACAATTATAGCGAGGCTGTGATACAGTCGTCTGACGAATAATTCGATTCAGAAAGAATGACCTCAAATAAAAGACAATATTAAGCAAAACCTTCGTCCGACGACTCTAAACTTTTGGAAGTTAAAAATTAAAATTTAAACTACCACTTGTTTAAATTTCCTCTTATGTAAAGGTTGAAAATATTCTTCATAGGAAGCAGGTGGTTGACTAAAAAAGCCTAATTTTTGCAAGGCTTTTTCTGATAAAGAACTCAAATCAATATCAGTTTGTGCCAACATTCTTGGAATATCCAATCGTTGCTTCATCCACGGGCGAATCATCCCCAATAATAAGCACCTACGCCACTTATCAGTCAAATTAGGCGCACCTGCGTGCCATAAGCGCGGATTGAAGTAGCAACAAGAACCCTTCTTAGCAACGAGACGTTCTGCATTGGCGTAGAAAAAATCTTCATCAGGCATTTCTACCGTATGTTGTGAGTTAGGTAAAAGCCAAGTAGCACCATTTTCCAAAGTAAAGTCATCTAAAAGTAGTTGACCTGCCAAAATGGTGTGATAATTAGGTATAATACGCGGATAATCTACATGGATTCTACAAGTATAAATTTTATCTTGTGGAGGAATACACGACGAGGTAAGCGTGTAAGTAATACATTGCTCGTCCAAAATCCATTCAAAAGGTTGAATAAACTTTTCTTTATCATAAATTGCTAAAAAAGTACCCCCATAAATTGGACACATCAACACTCTCCCATAATTTCTTTCACGGTGTTCCGGCGAATGATTTTGACTTTCTTTCTCGACAGCGTGTAAAAGTTTCTCGCCCATTCGCGCCACAAACTCTTGTGATACCACATCTTCAATAATACAATAACCTTTTGTATTAATAGCGTGTACGAAATCGTCTTTGTGCATCATGGTAAAACGGATTTGAATTGTATAGTCTCTTGAACAAAGGTATATTTTGTTTTATAAAGGAACGTACATATTTTACCAACTTTTATGCTAATTAGCTTATTGCTTAATATTCAATGCACTTCTGACGGTCTTATGAATTTTGGTTCTTTTTTTCAAGAAAAAGAACGAAACAAACATAGTTGACTATAAACAGACCCAACTTTATGTCAATTTGAATGTACCTAACTTTACGTGACAAGACACGTATTAGATGTCTATACAAAATGGCAGATTCTGCCTGCCAAATTTTGGGATTTACTACATAAAATTTGAAATTTAGTAACAGGCACGACATTTGAACCGTTAAACAATGTTAAAAAAATCCCGTTAGTTTGTTTGTACCAAACGATTTAACTATTTTTGAATCTCTAAATTCAAAAATTACTAAATTTAATTATTTTTCAACAAGAATAAAGCGTAAGGATTCGATTTAGGTTCCCAGCAGAAATTAAACTTAAACTTGTTCTTAACTTAGACTTACATTTTAATTATGAAAAAAATTCTTTTATTGTTGGCAGTATTCGCATTTGTAGGAACTACTGCTCAGGCACAATGCACCAAATCTGCCAATTACACAAAGAAATCATGCTCTAAATCAACTGCTGTAAAAGTAGCTGATGCTAACAAGAAAACTTGCACAAAAGCTGCTGACGCTGCTATGATGGGAGACCTCAACATCGTCAAAAAAGTAAACGACACCACAGGTGAAGTATCTTACGCACGTAAGAACACTTGCGCGGCTTCTGGTAAAGTATCTTACGAAGACGTAAAATACTGTTCAAAGTCAAACGCTTTCGTCAATGTAGCACCTGCTGACGCAGCCACTGCTGTTACCGTAGCCGGAGCTGAGAAAAAAGTATGTAGCAAAGCAGTATCTACTGCACTCGCTGCTAATCCGGACGTAGAAAAGCGTACTTGCGCGGCTTCTGGCAAAGTATCTTACATGAAGAAAAGCACTTGTGCATCTTCTGGCAAAGTATCTTACAAAGAAGTAAAGTACTGCTCTGACTCTAAGACTTTTGTCAATGCAGCACCTGCTAAGAAATCTTGTACTGCTGCACAAAAAGCAGCTTGTTCAAAAAGCGCATCTGCAAAAGGTGTTAGCTTGAGTGCTGACGGCGCAAAGAAAAAATCTTGCGCTAAAACTTGTACAAAAAGCAAAGCAGCTTGCAGCAAAAAAGCAGCAGTAAACACGCAGCCTGTACAAAGCGACGTAAAAGTTATCAAAACTTCTAACCAGTAAGATTTGATAACACCTGTTATATAGGACGTAACGCGATTTTCTAAATCGCACAGCCGATATGAAATGAAATTTCATATCGGCTTTTTCATTTCCGCACACACCACCATAATAGACGCAATCTTTTATTTTTTTATGGAAAAAACGGTTGCACTCAACTTTCTCTAAAAAACAATTCCTATCCTCATTAGAATCACATTCCGGCAAAATCGCTTTATCTGACAACCGAAGGAACATTCAACATCACCACTCACCTTCCACATACTTCACCCATCACACTACTCTCTCGCTAAATTCGGCTCAAACATCGAATGTTGATCAACCCGCCCTAACTTGTCACTCGCTACTCGAAACTCGTCACTCAAAAAAAACTAAAACTTTTTTCGCCGAAAATTTGCACAATCAAAATAACTCATTACCTTTGCCCCGCTTTCGGAGGAAACGCACGATATTTTTGACAAAACTGAATGATTTTTTCCAACAAAAACGAACTTTTTTTATTTTAAAAATGTTCCTACAACACCATTCAAAAAATTATTCAAAAAAAGTTTAAAAAAACTTCCCTTAAATTTTCAAAAACAAAAAAATCGTCATACCTTTGCAACCCGCTTTTGAAGATAGGCGGAAAAGCACAAAGATTAGATAAGGACTAAAGCCATAAAATCAGGTCCGCAATAGCAGTTGCGGATTTGAAGAATTGGCAAAAGAAATAGCTCGCTGACATGAAGATGTTGGCATTTTACGAGCACAAAAGTTCATTGACACAGCAGAAGATAGCAAACTTGACACCTAAGATGTTGAGTTTGATAATCTACTTTAACTTTAGTACGTAAGTTATAATAACTTAAGACAAGTACAAGACAAGTCAAAGCACGTTATATATGTATATAACAAAACTGGGT
>JAHDEO010000151.1 GCA_020628725.1 Saprospiraceae bacterium | reverse complement strand
TATGTGCTTTGATTTTGTGACACTAAGAACCAGTATTTTTTCCACTTAACTTTAACTTTATGCTTATCAAACTTACGCATTTGAATATAGTTATTTTTCTGATAAATCACTAAAACACTCCTTATTAACAAATAATTTACTACAAATCAAAACTTTACAAAAAACCAAAACATTCTATTTATTACGTATTTAAATATCAATTTATGGAAAATAATGATGCCTTTATTCATTATTTTCTCGTTGCTTGATTTCTCCTGCACAAATAAAAAAATCCCGAACCTCCGAAGAGATTCAGGATATTTTTAACAAAAAAAGTCCTTAAGATGGGTGCTTGACATTAGCAATCACAAAACCATAAGCCTAATGATTAGGCTTATGGTTCCAGTTATAATAACTCAAGTTGCGGATAACCGCAACTTGAGTTATTATAGTATTCTTTTTTAGCGCATCAAAGCCCCCGATATGCCATTATTACTAAACCAAAGTCCTTTATCTTGCCCATCTATGGAGCCATCCATATTGAAATCTGTAGGCGAATAAATCCGAAAAGTTCCATTCTCGACTGCCCAGAATCCTTTATCTTGTCCATTAATATCATTACCATTTATGTCTTGCACCCCTTCACCTGCAAACATTGCCCATGTTCCCGATATCACCTCTTTTTGCCCCGACCTTGTACCATTATTGGTAAATGAATCTTGTGTTCTAAAGTCGTATTCAAGTTTAGCATCGACAACAGAAATAGGTGTAGGAGACATTATTCCGATATGATTGCGGTGTTCCACTACAATGTAAAAGCTACTTCCATCTTCTCTGCCCAAAGTACATTCATTCAAAAATTCGATGGTTCCATCTTGTGTGAGCAACCCCATCGTTTTAGCGACTTCTGTATCAGAGTCAACACCCGTGCGGAACGACACCAATACCCAATCTACCGCATTTTCAGGATATTGCATATTGGCAAAAGTATCACATTCAGTACCCGGATAATTCCAGGGAGCAACACTGTAAGGTATGATAATCGAATCAGACGCATTACTAACTGAATCTTGTCCGGGGAGTAGTCCGTGAATGACATTAAGACTGTTATCCATTTTCAAATCGGGATATTGAAGTGCACCTTCCAGATAAGCACTTATCCTTAGCTCATAGTACTTATCCGGGTTTACTTCAATAGCCGGTGGCTGTCGAACGGAGTTGGAGTTAGCAGTCATAGCTTCGACAGACATCCCAGGCTCGTCCACGTAAGTATAACGTCTGAATTCTATATCTGTGTGTGAGTTATCATCACTGCTTATATCCGCCCACATTCCTACTCCACTATCAGTATTAGACTTTAATATAACGTATTGTCCATTTCCGGCATCTATGTTCTGTTCGTTATAGATTATCCCTCCATCACTCCAATAACCACGTAGTAAATTGCTGTTATGATCGGGCATCCCATTCACCAAAACCTCATGTACAATACCCAGTGAACCCTGTTCACCCTGTGCGAGTTCCCACTTCATCGGAGTATTGTCATACAGCGTGGAGCAAAGTGGATCTTCTATATTATCCAACAGCATAGGTGTAACATCTATGTTGCTTTGGTAGTCCATATATTGCTGACTCACCTCAATATTTAGAAAATCAAACAAAGATGAAGAATTACCTCCTCTCAAATTAGTAAATACGTCATGGCGATTGCCATAAAAGAAATGTGTTTTTTGTATATTCAAGGGTTCAAAACCATCCCCCCTCATGTAAGAACGAATAGCGCGTATAGGACCTTCCTTATTGACCACAAAACATCTGAAGGTATAATCAAATTGCTCTGTAATATATTCCTCGAAATATGTAAAAATACCACTTATTATGTCAATCCCCGAACTTTCTTCTTCTATGATGTGCATATCTTCCATCTTCCATGTATCGGAGAAATTCAATATGTAATTATCTCCCACAACGCTTGTATTTTCAGGATTTGGGTTATTCATATTATAATGATCGAAGTAATTAAAAGGAATAAATAATCCCGGCGAATTTATCGACAAATCGTAGGAGATATAGCTGCTGTCGGCATCCTGTTCGAGTGAGCCATCTTGATTGAATAGATAAATGTAGTTGTCTCTCTGCAATCTGGCATTTTGAATCGAAATCTCTACACCTGTACCCGGTATGACTCCTTCAGGAAGTTCACTATTCTGCAAATTTATAGGACTACCTGCGTCTTTGAGCATAAAAACCAATTCGTCATCATCATCAAAAGCAACATTATCATCTGCTCCCGTATAAGTTCCGGGATCAGCATAAACTTTTATAGGATTTCCTTGATAGACTTGCTCATCTAAATTATATAATGTATAGGGATTTACCCACTTCATTTCATCTATCTGTACAGGTATCTGTATCCATTCATTATCTTCATAACGGAAACCTACAATATCTTCGGGCATTACTCCTTCCAGTGGCGTATCCAAAAAACTTGCTCCTTGTAGGATACCGGGATTTGCGTTGTAACTCTCCTGCACCACCTTCTGTTCAGGTTGTAATACAACGATAGAATCCATGTACATATCCAGACTATCCATGTTGGATTTGTGTTGAGGGGAGTTTTCTTGATGTTCCAACTGTGGACCTCCGCCTCTAGGCCAGATTACCGCAATTACTCTCCCCCCTGCCGCTGCGCTTTTTACCACAGTATTTTCTTCATTATGTTGTAAGTTAATGTTCGCAAGGTCAAACCACTCCTCGGTCACCTCTATCAACCTGACGAAAGACTGAGTCTCTCCGGGGTAGATAATCCCGTTGTTAAAATTGTTCTCGAAAAAATTGTCGCTGTAAGGTTCCGGTGGATTATCTATTGTACCTGTTGCCATTCTAAGTGCCAATTCCGCTGGAATGTAATCCGTACCATTGTTTTTCAATACCCCCGTAATGGTCAGCGTCCCACCGATGACAACCGTATCAGACATATCAAAGTCTATAAACTCAATATCTGATAGTTGTCCGTAAGATGTCAATGACATCAATAAACTGACACACAAGACCATCATGGTTCTCCTTGATGTATTTATTCTTTTTAGCATGGTATATTTCTTTATAAATGCGGGCAAAGGATTTGTTTCACAAATTTATACTATTTGTAAGTGATTATTTTTAACTTTGCGACTCATTTCTTACGTATTTTATTATTATGGCTTATCAACTAACGAAACTAATTAAGAGTCTAAAACCTGAGGAAATAAGGGGTTTTCGCTTGCAAGAAAATCGTTATAACTTCAAAAAACAGGATAAAAAACTTACGTTATTATTTGATGCTATAAAAAAAGAGAATTGTGACGAGTATGATGATAAATTGATTTTGGAGTTATTTCCGAATGGTAATAAAAATGCTTACTATAGATTAAAAAACCTATTGGCTGGGCGTATAGAAGATAGTTTAGTGTATTTGCATCGTGACAAAAATGAAGAATTTGAGGTGCATAAATATTTGCACCTACACCAAATATTTTTTCATAAATCAGCATATCAAGAAGCACGAAGCTATTTACAAAAAGCAGAAAAAGCAGCTTTAAAATTAGAAGACTATGATTTATTAGTATTGATTTGCAGAAAATACATTCGTTTATCTGAATTTCTGGAAATATCACCACAGGAATACATAGAACGCCAGAGTAAATATCAACGCCTCGCCACGATAACAAACGAAACCGAATACTTGATTGCCATGCTCAATTTCCGCTTAAAACGCACCAATTTCTCCGGTAGAGACAATGAAGTATTAAATGTTTTGGAACAAGTGTCTAACGCATTAAAAATCAACAAATTAACCACTAAATCAACACGTACAAAACTCCTTGTCAACCGCTGTGTGAGAGATATTTTACTTCAAAAAAAAGAATTTCCTGCACTGGCAGAGTATATGATTAGTAGTTACAGTGATTTCAAAAAAGAACAGATTTTTGTAAAAAATAATCACGAGGAGCGTATTATTCAACTTTCATGGATTATTAATTCATTATTAAAAATTAAAAACTTCAAAGATGCTCCGCAATACATTGATGAACTACATGAGCAATTACTGATGTATAACAAGCTCTATTACGATAAGTATATTTGGCTCTACTACCAAAGCCGTGTTATAGAATACACTTTTTCAGGTAGAATGGAGGAAGCTGTTGATTTGTTGGAAGAACTTGAACAAAAGGAAAGTGTACAGCAAAACTCAGGTTTAGCTTTTTATGTGTACATCAATCTAGCCCCCCTAAATTATACGGTAAACGAATTAGACAAAAGCCTCGAATATCTATCAAAAATCCTAATGAGTTCAGCTTTCAATAGTATGTCAACCGACTGGAAACTTAACATTCAACTATTGGAACTTATCATCCGTACAGACAGCCAAGATATTGAGTATGCTATTGGAAAAACAAATGAGGTCAAGCGTAAGTACCGTGACCTCTTAAAATTAGAACAATATCAAATAGAAAAACGATTTGTAAAAATTATTTCTACGATTCTCAAAAAACCTGATGCTCTACGAGACAAAAAGTTTTTGAAGGAAATCAGTCAATTTATCGATGATAGTCCCGATTATGAGCCGGGTTCTACTAATGAATTAATTAATTACAGCATCTGGCTACAATCTAAAATGCAAAAAAAAACGTACCGATCTCTCATTCCCAATGTTTTTTAATTTAAATTATTTTTTAATTCAATTAAAAATATGTTTTCGATTTTATAAATTATCAGTAACAATCATCTATCTTTGCGTCTCAATTCAAAAATCAGCTCACACTACCACTACGCCAAGTATAACAGTTTTACCAAACAAGTATCAAACATTATCATGAAAAAAATAGGCTTTGTCCTTGCAGTATTCATGCTGCTTGCCCTGAAAATATTTGCCCAAGAAGAACTGCGTACCATACATGTCATGGTCGCATTATGCGACAACAAGTATCAAGGTATCGCTAAAGTCCCTGCAAAAATCGGCAACGGGCAATCTCCATACAACAATCTCTACTGGGGCGCACTCTACGGCTTAAAGACTCGTTTCAAGAAGAATCCGGATTGGGAACTCATTGAAACACAAACCACCAACCTACCCGACCACGTACTCGAACGCATCATCTTCCGGCACATCAGCAAAAACACCTACCTCGTAGCAGACGCCTACGACGGGGCACATATCCGCCAAACTACAATGGATTTCATCCATGCAAGCGGTGGTTATAATGGTAAGGTTTTGAAAAAAGACAACAGACTCCTACCTATTGGCGGCGCAGCAGATTTGTTGGTTTATATCGGGCACAATGGCTTGATGGATTTCCACTATGCCGAGGCAGGTACACTCCTACCCCGGAATGATAAACACCGGGAAATCATTATGTTAGGCTGTATTACGAAAGATTATTTTACGGATATTATGTTGCCACTTGGAGTAACGCCTTTGGTCTGGTCTACACATCTGATGGCTCCCGAAGCCTATACACTTGAAGCCGCACTCGAAGGCTGGGTTAAGCGAGAAAGCAACCAATCTATACAAGAACGCGCTGCCCAAGCCTATCATCGTTTTCAAAAATGCGGAATCAATAGTGCTCGACAATTATTAGTTACAGGTTATTAATCCTGACAAACAAACATCTATACATGTAATTAAAATATTCTGTAAAAAAAGTTAACACAAAACGAATCTTTTTTGAATCCTCGTCGTATAATCATATATGACGAGGATTTTTTATGAGTTTTAAGGAAATATTTTTAAATCTTATAAAGTATAAATTCTAATCCGCTTTCCCTATCCACTAATATCTAAAACGTCAACCACCCACCCTGACTTATTTTTATACGGCTTAATTCGGAATAGCTTGTCTAAGTGCAAGTTCAAATTGAATTAGAATTTGCTTTGCAAATTATCAAAACTTGAACTTGTGTTTGTCCGCGATAACTATCGGGATGTACTTGCACTTTCCTTACTCATCATCTTTTGGTATCCACATACTGGAAACCTAACAAATACATTAATATACTATGAGATGTTTTTACTGCGCTTTTTTCGTAATTCTCTCCCTCCAACTCTCAGCACAAACCGGAAAATATGACCTCAATTTAGAATTCTCTCATGTCGATTGTGATAATGCAGAATTGTATGTCAATATCCAAATCAGGGCACATGACGGGGAATGCATTTTCCATGTTTCCGACCAAAATTATCGCCTTTTATTCAATAACACGCTCATATCCGAGAGTGCATTTATTGAGAAAGAATTAGAAATTTCAGGATATATTCCATCTTCAACGGGTCACAGTCTTTACCAACCGCATACGTTGACAGGTTCACAGGATAATATCGTTTCATACAACATTGAATTTACCAGTGGCGAAGGCTTCCTTGTAGACTCAGAGACTTGGACTAATGTCGGTCAAATCGGGTTTGAAATTGCTGACATTACAGGTACTGCTAATGTCATATTTTTAGATGAAAATATGTTCCCTCCCACCTTCATTGGCGAATTTTACAATGAGACACGATTGGCTGCCACTGCCGGTACCTTTGAAGCATTGGAGATTGATTTGCAAGATTATTGTAGTATAGGAGAACCTCCTAATGATGACCCTCCCGTTAATGTTATAAATACCGAACTTGAAAACAGCATCAGCCTCTTCCCCACCCTCGCCAATAACTATATTTATTTGAATTGTGGTGATAACGTTTGTGGAGATTTGGGTATAATAGATATACAGGGACGGATCATTCGACAATGGCAAGGAGGACAAAACACAACTTCCATAAATCATCTTGACATATCCGCCCTCCCAAGCGGCACATATTTTTTACGAATAAATATTAATGAATATTATTTAACGCGTCGCTTTATTAAGGAATGATGAGAGAATAAATTTACATTCTTGGGTAGATAGTTTTGTGTTTAGTTTTTGCTTTGAAAACATGAGTTTATCAGGATAAATGATTGATTTCAAAGTGAAAAATAAGCACAAAAGAAGCAGTTAAGAATGTAAATTTATTTTGTCATCATTCCTAAACTCTAAAATACTCAAATCAATAAGGAGTGAAATGAGCAGATGAGTGACTTTTTCCTTTTATTTACTCATCTGCTCATTTATTTATTTACTCATTAAATATTCGACAAAAAAACTATTTTTTATCAAAAAACTGATTATCAATTAGTTAAGAAGGGTTGACTTATAAAAACTTTTAGCTTAATATACTTTTTTTTGAAAAAGTCAAGTATTTTTTTATTTCCATGCAACTTTTTTTACTTTTGAAACGTATTATAAATACTAAGGCGTAACATTTACGCTAAGGCACTTAGTACAAAATAGGGAAATATTATGAGACAACTCAAGATTACGAACAAAATCACAGCAAGAGAAAGCCTAGCGTTGGATAAGTATCTCAGCGATATAGGTAAAATTGATTTGCTAACCCCCGAAGAAGAGGCTGATTTAGCCCGCAGAATTCGGGAAGGCGACGAAAATGCTTTGGAAAAGCTAACGAAGTCCAACCTTCGATTCGTCGTATCCGTTGCGAAGCAGTATCAAAATCAGGGACTCTCCCTCAGCGACCTCATCAATGAGGGCAATGTCGGTCTGATGAAAGCTGCTAAGCGATTTGATGAGACTAAAGGTTTCAAATTCATCTCCTACGCCGTTTGGTGGATTCGTCAATCCATATTGCAGGCAATCGTGGAATATTCACGTATCGTCCGCCTGCCACTCAACAAAGTCGGGTCGTACAATAAGGTGAATGAGGCTTACATGTCTTTCGTACAAGAATTTGAGCGTGAACCAACCACCGAAGAGCTTGCAGAAGCACTCGGTATCACACCTAAAGAGGTGCGCGACATGCTCAAAGGCAACAGCAAACACGTATCTTTCGATGCTCCTATCAAAAGCGACGATGGTGATTCTACCATGCTCGATTTGATGCCGGACAAAAGCGGTACGCCTGATGGTACACTGCTCAAGCAATCCCTCAAAGAAGAGGTAGACGAAGGCTTACGAATGCTAACTACTCGCGAAAATGAAGTACTATCCGCTTACTACGGGTTAAACGGCAGACAGTCGATGACACTCGAAGAAATCGGCGAAATGTACGGACTCACACGCGAGCGTGTACGTCAAATCAAGGAAAGAGCTATTCGCAGACTACGCAAATCGTATAACCGAAATGACCTGCGTTCTTATCTCGGATAAAAAGGTTTTCTCCATCAAGAAATTAATTCAGACTGCCACTTCCTTTTATTGGAAGTGGCTTTTTTCGTAACGCAATGTAGCGCGGTCTGTAGACCGCCCCCATTTTTTGCTACGCAAAAAATAAAACACGGTCTACAGACCGTGCTACTACTATGAACTACCTCGCACATTTATATCTTTCATTCGGTGATGAACAACACGCCGTTGGTAATATTTCCGCAGATTTTATAAAAGGAAATAAAGGTATAGATGTACTTCCCGAAGGTATACAAGCGGGGATTCGTACCCATCGTTTGATAGACTCATTTACGGATACACATGAGGTGGTGAAGGAAAGTAAACGGCGATTGTATCCACTCTATTCAAAATACGCATCTGTCGTAGTGGATATTTATTACGACCATTTGCTGGCGCAAAATTGGGACACATATTCAGATGAATCGCTGGAAGATTTTACGAAAAGAAATTTCGATATACTCAAAAAATACGAAGCCTATCTCCCTCCGAAACTAAGAGAACGTCTCCCTTCAATGATACGCCATAATTGGCTCATCGGCTATCGGGAAATGGAAGGTATCGCCACCACATTCCACTACTTTGCGAAACGCATTAAAAGTGTTGACATCTCACAAGCTCACCTACAATTAGAAGCGGATTTTGATTTGTATAATGATGAATTTAATCGCTTTTTCCCGCAATTAGTTGAAGCAGTGATTGGTGATTAGTTAATTCGTAAAAAATATCAAATAAAACTAATCACTAATCACCAGCCACTAATCACTACCCTTCGA
The DNA here is from genome assembly GCA_020628725.1 of Saprospiraceae bacterium. Lineage (GTDB taxonomy): Bacteria > Bacteroidota > Bacteroidia > Chitinophagales > Saprospiraceae > JAHDEO01. The sequence goes on along the minus strand of JAHDEO010000151.1, from coordinate 5,521 downwards.
AGTGAAATGAGAGCGTAAACGTACGAGAAAACAACTTATCCAAGACCGACGAATAAATCAAATTATCATCGTGAATCAGAATATTGCTCAAGCCATGTGAGACTTTGAATTCGGGAGAGAAGATAAAATACGGAAAGAATATCTGCACGCCTGCACCAAATTCGACGGAGAAATCAGATGGAGCAACCTTGAGTAGAGAATCTTTTTGCCGCGTTCGCGAATTGCTGGCTACATCAAATGAGTATTTGACACCTGCCACCACAAAGGCACGAATATCATTATAAGGCTCTGATTTATAGCGTACTAAGAAAGGTGTTTCTATAAATACCGCTTCGATTTGCTCGCGTTGCATAGCACCTTCACGGGTGAAATTGTAATCCAGTTTTCTATCTGCAAAAGATAGTGTGGGTAAAAAACGAAAATCAAAGTATTGCCCAACTTTCAAATTACCGACAATACCGAGATTGAAACCCGGTCCGCGTGGAGAGAGGACGGTGCGGACACTATCATTGAGAATAAAATTTTCACTTGGCGACACGCGATAATCCGACGAATTATAAGAGAGCGTGATACCGAAATAATAGGGTTTATTGGCAAAATCAAGGTAATTATACGTTCCTTTGATTTGGGCATCGGCGTTCATCGCCATAAGCAGCCCAAACACGGGCAAAATTATTTTTTTCCATGATAAATGGAACATATTCCAAGACTGAGTGGTGTGCATTGATTCGATTTAAACCCCGTTTTCTCTAATACATTCAAAAAGTGCTGACCGTCGGGAAAAGCCTGCACAGATTCATACAAATACTTATACGCTTTGGGGTCTTTGGAAGTTACACGCCCGATGGTCGGAAGGATGTATTTGAAATAAAAATTAAACAATTGTTTGAATGGAAACACGCGCGGCTGCGAAAACTCCAATACCATCAATTGCCCTTCCGGTTTCAAGACACGTTGCATCTCGCTTAACCCCTGTTCCAGATTTTCAAAATTTCTTACACCAAATGCAACGGTAATTGCGTCGAAAGTATTGTCCGCAAAGGGTAAATTTTCTGAATCACCTTGTTGAAGCTCAATACATTTATCCAGATTCGCCTTTTCGATTTTCTGTTGACCGACCGCCAACATCTCCTTCGAAATATCCAGCCCAACGATGCGCTCCGGTTTTAGACGCTTCGCCGTCATAATCGCCACATCTGCCGTGCCCGTAGCCACATCGAGTATTTGTTGTGGTTGTGCGGTTTTGAGTTTGTCAATGGCTTTTCTGCGCCAGCTTTGGTCGATGCCCAAGGACAAGAAGCGATTGAGAAAATCGTAATACGGCGCAATGTTGTCGAACATTCCGGTGACTTGTGTTTTTTTAGCCGTTGTAGTATCGTCGTAGGGATTTACTTTATCGTGCGAATAGGACATATGAAGTTCAAGTTAGGGACAGGTCGCGACCTGTCTGTACAAGTTCAAGTTTATTTTAAATAATTGATAATGAATTATTTGCATTTAAATTAATTCAAAATCGAACATAAAACTGTCGTTATTAATGCAAAGTTAACTTTGTCTCTATTTTAAAATAGTTTTTTGGGGAAATGGTTGTGTGGTAAGAGTTTTATTTGACATTATCCTCTACGATTGTCAAAGTCAAATTCATAGGCAAATAAGGCAACTCGAAATAAATAACTGGTCAAAAATGCGATTTATTTTTTGCTCAATCAAGGCGCGAAAATGTGAGTTTATCGGGATAAATGACCATTTTTGCAACGTAGAGTGAGTGAAAAAGAACAAGTAGTTTTGACCAGTTATTTGTTGCGAGTTGCCTAACACTTTCAAGTAAGTCATAAGCCCCTACCCTACCCTCTTTTTCATCGTCACAAACTCTCATTTTTAAGTTTTTTGTATTATAAATAAAAATAATACCTTGTCACGAAATTAATAATTATAATTTTATCTTATCTAAAAACAAAATTAATACATAATTAAAATTATACTTATTTTTCACGTTATAAATCAAGCGTTAAAAAATAATTTTAACTTATTCATAATTTATTTCCTATACGTTTTTATGAATAAAATTTTAACTTATATGCCTGTCACGAAAAAAAACACGTTTTGCGTTTTTTTACGATACCCAAACAAGATTTCTCAAAAATCCTATTTACATTGCAAAAAATCTGGAGTGTGATAGCACACTCCAAACACACATACTACTAATTTTTACTAACTAAAACTTTACATACTGAAATTGATGAAAAAGTTTATCTTTACACTCCCCCTTCTTTTACTTTTTTTGACGACAGGTTTTGCTCAAAACGAAAAACCTGTCGCAGGTAAAAAACTACCAAATTTCCTAAAGTTAAACACTACAGTAACTAGTGACCAGCACCAAGAGTTATTTAGAACACATCTACAGATGACCAATGACGACGAGTTAAGACTCGTTGCTACTACTCAAGACCAATTAGGATTTACTCACCAGAAGTTTCAACAATATTTTAGAGGCGTCAAAGTGGACGGATGTACTTACACTACACACTCAAAAAATGGTGTAGTAGAGCACATGACAGGCTACTTCAGAGCTATCGACAATATTAATATGTCACTCGTAATGCCTGCACGTACTGCATTTGAGCGTGCATTGGATTACGTGAACGCAAACGATTATGCGTGGCAAGAAGGTTCTTCACTCGGTGATGTGGATAACTACGAAAAGCCAAGAGGTGACCTCGTCATTGTACCGGATTTGAAGCAGATTGCTCCGGCTCGTCTGGCTTACGTATTTGATATTTACGCAGCGGATCCTTTATACAGAGCAGAAGTATATATTGATGCACAAACAGGTCAATTTATCAAAGAAAATGACAAATTGTGCCATGCTGACGTAAATGCAAGCGGTGCTTCTTTGTACAACGGTAATGTTGGTTTCTTAGCTGATTCATACAATGGCTATTATCGTTTGCGTCAGTCTGCTAATGGTGTTCAAACATTCGATATGAATAATGGCACCAATTACAGCAATGCTTCGGATGTAACTGATTCTAATACAGATTTCAACGGTAATGCTACTGCGGTACAAGCTCACTGGGGTGCGGAAAATACGCACGAATATTTCCTAAGTAAGCATGGACGTGACTCTTATAATGGTAGTGGTGCTACAATCCGTTCTTACGTAAGCTATAGCAGCAACTATGTGAACGCTTTCTGGGACGGTAGTCGTATGACTTATGGTGACGGTAACGGTACTTCTTACGGACCACTCGTGGCATTAGATATTGTCGGACACGAAATCACACACGGTGTTGTACAATTTAGTGCAGACCTCGTTTACAGCTACGAATCAGGTGCTTTGAACGAATCTTTCGCAGATATTTTCGGAGAATGTATTGAGAATTATGCAACAGGCACAAACGACTGGTACATGGGTACTGATATAGGTATTGGTGGTAGCGGTGCATTGCGTTCTATGAACAATCCAAATGCATTCGGTGATCCTGATACTTATCAAGGCACTTACTGGCACACAGCCTCTACCGACAATGGTGGTGTACACATCAATTCAGGTGTACAAAACAAGTGGTTCTACATTCTCGTAACAGGTGAGTCAGGTACCAACGACAAAGGAGATTCTTATAGCGTATCAGGTATTGGTATGGACAAAGCAGCAGCTATTGCTTACCGTAATTTGGCGACTTACCTATCAAGAAACTCTCAGTATAGCGATGCTCGCGCAGGTGCGATTCAGGCGGCAACCGACCTTTATGGTGCAGGTTCTCCCGAAGTAATTGCAACTACTGACGCTTGGTATGCTGTTGGTGTAGGTGCTGCTTACTCCGGCGGTGGCGGCGGAGGTGGCGGTACGCCAACTTGTGAAGAAGACGGTAACTTGACTTTGACTATTACTTTGGATAACTATCCGGAGGAAACAAGTTGGTCAGTTACAAGCGGCGGTTCTACCGTAGCTTCCGGTTCTTACTCTACTGCTAACCCGGATGGTTCTACCGTAACTGAATCAATCAATGGCTTGGCTGATGGCGACTACACATTCACTATCAACGATGCTTATGGTGACGGTATCTGCTGTTCTTACGGCAGTGGTTCTTACTCGCTCACAAGTGGTGGCAATACTATCGCAAGTGGTGGTAGCTTTGGTTCTTCTGAATCTACCAACTTCTGTATTGAAGCTCCATCCGGTGGCGGCGGCGGTGCTGATACAGAAGCACCTTCCACTCCACTCAACCTGACTGCTTCTAATACAACTGAAACGCAAACAACACTTTCTTGGAATGCTTCCTCTGATAATGTTGGTGTTACAGGGTATAATGTCTATTCGGGTGGTAGCTTACTCGGTAGCACTACCGGTACAGGTGGAACCGTTACGGGATTGTCTGCCGGAAACACCTACTCTTACTACGTTACAGCCCTAGACGCAGCAGGCAATGAGTCCGGCGCAAGTAATACAGTCACAGTCACTACACCCGGCGGTGGCGGTGGCGGCGGTGGTAGCACCGCCCCTGAAACCTTCATGGCAAGCTACTTTGAGTCAGGCTGGGATGGTTGGACAGATGGTGGTAGCGACTGTTACCGTTACAGTGGTTCGCGTTCTTACGAAGGCAGCTACTCTATCCGCATACGTGACAATTCAGGTTCAGCATCCAGAATGACTTCAAGTTCATTCGATGCAAGCGGACACAGCTCTGTAGAAGTAGAATTCTATTTCTACTCATATAGCATGGAAAACAACGAAGATTTCTGGGTACGTTTCTATGATGGAAGTAGCTGGAATACTGTTGCAGCATATGCTCGTGGTACAAATTTCGAGAACAATCAGTTCTACACAGCGACTGTTACCATTAGTTCAGCAGACTACAACTTCGGCTCTAATGCTCAGGTTGCTTTCCAATGTGATGCTTCTGCCAACGCTGACCATATCTACATCGACCAAGTCACAGTAAGAGGTACAGGTAGCGGATTCATCGCACCTGAAAGCGGTCAGACTATCACTTTGGTTGATACGCCGAACAGAGGCGATGAGATCAGCACATTTGATGCAGGTCAAGAAGAAGAATTCGGTCAGCTTATCAGCGTATTCCCGAATCCTGCAACGGATTACTTGAATATCACAGGTCTATCTGACAATGTACAAGCAATTTCTATGTACAGTATCACAGGTGCATTGGTACAAGAAATCAGAACGAACGTTAACAGAATTGATGTATCCGGTTTACAAGCAGGTGTTTACTTCTTGTCTATCGTTGATGCAGAAGGAGAAGTTATGACACAAAAATTTGTGAAACAGTAATTTCTTTTAATTGAGAATTTAGAATGGATAATTGATAACACATTGATTATCTGAAAAATACAAGCCTTCGTGAATAATGTTCATGAAGGCTTTTTTCGTAATACGCAGCACGGTGCTTCCAGCCCGTGTCTCCGCGTTAAAGTTGTTTGTTATACTTTAAACGGCATAAATTTCGGAAAATGTCGCGACCCCGTAATGACTGCTTTAGCTGTCAAATGTGTTATTGTTTTA
>JAHDEO010000150.1 GCA_020628725.1 Saprospiraceae bacterium | reverse complement strand
AAGAACTATCGCCATCAAGACCCCGAACAGCAACAAAAATCCAAAAAATGAATAGCGGACTACGCGAAATAGATTTTATACGATTCAATTATCACGATGGTAAATCCTTTACCGACAGTATGCTTTACGCTGCAATGATCTACGATATAGAAATCGACGCCGCAGGTCAATCACAACTAGCGGGTGGTTTTAACTTAATTTCACTTACTGATGAAAAGACCTTAGCTCCCCTATTCGAAGTACAAGAAGGTGATTATATGCCTGCCTATATGAGGTCAGAAGAAAAAAGGAAACAGGTATATGAGCTTATCTGGAAACCCTTAGAACCCCATCTAGCAGGCGTACAACATGTCAGATTATCTCCTGTCAATCTATTGTATCGACTTGATTTTGGTGTGCTGCAAAACGATGATGGTACATATCTAAATCAGATGTTTGAGTTACACTATGCGAGTGTACTCAGAGATAGACATATGGTCGCGAAATACGGTGGAATTCGTAACCGAAAACCCTACAAAGATGCTTTATTGATAGGCAATATTGCTTATGACAAATCTCAAATCAACGAACGACAAGAAGAGGAAAATAAATACGACGAAGCCATTGCCCAAGACAATACTCGCGGTAGAATCAGACCATTACCCGGCACATTGGAGGAGGTAAAAGCCATCGAAAGTATCTGTCAGGAAGGCGAAACAGTGACCGACTTACTCACCGCAGATAATCCGACCGAAGGCAGGCTACAACATATTTCAGGAGACTCACCTGATATCATTCATATTGCCACACATGGTTTTTCTTTGAATCCATTGTACAATGAAAAGCGCAAATCAGGCGAGCAATTGGTCTTGCAAGACCGTATTCGATATGCCGACAATCCACTTCAACGCTGCGGCTTAATGCTCTATGGTGCCAATGACACATGGAGAAAAAGCAAACAATTAATTGACCCGAAAAACGACGGTATTTTGACCGGATTGGAGGTGACGGAGTTGGACTTGCGCGATACCCGCCTTGTGGTGCTTTCGGCTTGTAGTACAGGGTTGGGTAGCTTGCACAATACTGAAGGCGTATTCGGATTGCAACGCGCTTTCAAACTTGCCGGTGCCGATGAAATCATTGTTAGTTTATGGCCCGTAGATGATGAAATCACAAAAGAGTTAATGATTATTTTTTATGATAATTTGCTAAATAGACGCGAGCCAGCCGCCACCGCGCTACACAATGCAAAGGCTGAAATGCGGAAGCGTAATCCGGCACCGCATCTTTGGGCAGGGTTTATATTGACAGAGTAAGTTCAAGTACAAGCGTCAAGTTCAATAATTAATTCGCTTTCAGCGAATTCTAACACCATTTTAAATATGAAAGCGTAATTTTCCAACGGAATTGTCCATTTATTGGTTCACCGCGAAGTCGGTGGAATATTTATAGAAAAATGGATGGAAAAACGTGTGCGACTCCAACGGAGTCGAATATAATTTACTCATTTTCAGCTATAAATATTTAATCCCTTCGGGATAATTGTAATCGCAAGTATTCTGAACCAATAAATGGCTAATTCCGTTTTTCAATACTATAAACAAAAAAGCCTCGCGTACAATACGCGAGGCTTTTTCGTAATATTAAGAAATCGTGTCTTCTTAAGGACGAGCGATAACTAATTGCTGTGCTTTAGAGCGTCCTTCTTGTGTAAAGACGGTTACGAAGTAAACGCCGGAACTCAAGTTGGAAGCATCTAATTGATACTGCGTCAAAGAACCCGTCAATGCTATCGGTAAATTGCTCACAGTTCTGCCGAGTGCATCTATCATCACTACATTAGCGGTGCCTTCCAATTCACTTTCGATAGAAATGGTAACTAATGATTCAGCAGGATTCGGGAAGATGCTGACATCTGCCACGTATGATTCATCTTCACGCGGCTGGCTACCCGACGCCTCACATGCATCAGGACAAACTTCTGTCGTGAATCCGTAATCTTCACCTATCGTAATCTTAGAATACGATGGATTGTGTGGCGCATCAGGTCCTGAACCATAGACAATCACAATTTGGTCGATACATTCTGTAAATTCTACCAATACGCTTTCGTCGTGACCATAAGCTGAATTGGTCGTTGCAGTAGCGCAATTACCACTGATAGCTACGCTACCGTCAAGCGATGTGATGTTAGGCATGATTTGCGTGTTGTCATCGCCCAATAAACCATATACACAAACTTTCTCTTGTTGTTTTGAACCACCTGTTTTGTAATCCAAATCAACGATGTCGAACAATACATGGCTCGACACTTCGGAAAGTGTATAAGTAATTACCACTTCATCATTTCTGTGGTCAGGCTCAATGCCTACTTGCAAACCTGAGTGATCTTCTGTAGTCAATTCAACGATATGGTCGTTGTCTTCGATATTAATGCTGATATTTTGACCACCTAAATCATACTCGTCAGAAGAAGCATTGTCGTGCCATCTTACGCCATTATCTTCAAAGTCAAGCGTGTAGTCTTCGCAAGTTTGTGGTGCGGTGCATTGTCCCGGACAAACATCGGTACTGAAACCTAAGTCTTTACCAATATGTATTTTTGAATAATCCGGATCGTGCGGTGCGTCAGGTCCCGAACCGTATACAATGACGATTTGGTCGATACATTCTTCAAAAGTCACTAATACACTTTCATCGTGACCGTAAGCTGAATTGGTCGTTGCAGTAGCGCAATTGCCACTGATAGCTACGCTACCATCCAGTGATTCGATAGTTGGCATAATCTGCGTGTCGTCATTACCAAGTAAACCATATACGCAGACTTTCTCTTGTTGTCTTGAACCACCTGTTTTATAATCCAAATCAACAATATCGAAAGCAATACCACTTGCGATTTCGGAAAGCGTGTAAGTAATCACGACTACATCGTCTCTGTTATTTGGCTCAATACCTACTGTGATACCTGCATTGGATTCATTGGTGTATGCAAGAATGTGGTCGTCATTTTCAATGTTAATATCAAATGTTTGGTTGCCTACAGTGTAAGAGCCGGATGTGCTATATGCGTGCCAATCGGTATGTGGGTCATTGAAATCCAAGGTGTAATTCTCACATTCATCCGTTGGACAGTCTGCCGGATTACCATCTGCATCACAACAAGTTCGAGTTACAGTGATTGGATTCGATAAATCAAAACAGCCTTCTAAATCGCCCGCATTTGCGCCAACTTCTGCGCCTGATACTTCATCAAATGCTAAATACCAAATCAAGCAAACACCTTCGCCTGCACCATCTAAATCAAATGGCGGAGCAGGTGGCAATGCCAAGATATTCAAATCTGCATCGGTAATCACCCATGCGAAGTTGGTGCCCGAAGCCCCTGTTACATTTACATCAAGTGGGTCAGGTACGCCATCTACACAGATATTGACCGCATCAACTCCACCTCCGGAACCATCTCCGGGTATTTCAATAGTACCACCTTCTTCTTCGCATACTTCTTCACATGATATTGGGTCGCCATTAGCATCACAGCAAGTTCGAGTTACAGTAATTGGATTGGATAAATCAAAACAACCTGATAAATCACCTGCATTTGCACCAACTTCTGCACCTTGTATAGTTTCATAAGCTAAATACCAAATCAAGCAAACGCCTTCGCCTGCACCATCTAAATCAAATGGTGGAGCACCCGGCAATGCCAAAATATTCAAATCTGCATCGGTAATCACCCAAGCTGAATTTGTCGCTGAAGCTCCTGATACAGTTACATCAATCGGGTCGGGCGTGCCATCCACACAGATGTTTGTTTCTACACCACCGGCACCACCTGAACCTGCGGCAATTACAATCTCTCCACCTTCTTCGTCACAACACTCGACTCTATCTACAGTAATTGGATTGGATAAATCAAAACAACCTGATAAATCAGCTGCATTCATACCAACCATTGCACCTTCTACATTTTCATAAGCCAAATACCAAATCAAACAAGTACCGATACCTGCACCATCTAAATCAAATGGCGGAGCAGGAGGCAATGCTAAGATATTCAAATCCGCATCCGTAATCACCCAAGCGAAGTTAGAACCAACCGCACCAGTCACCTCTACATCAATCGGGTCAGGTACACCATCTACACAGATAGTTGCTTCGGTAGTAGGCGTTCCTCCTGAACCACTGGCAGGAATAACAATGCTACCGCCTGAAATATCAACCGGGCAGCAGTCTTCTTCTCCAATAGTAATGTCGTGAGGCCATACTTCGCTACAGCCTGAATCTGTTCCGACTATTTTGATGTCTGTATATTCCCCCGGACACAAATGGTCGAGTACTATATCGCTACCTGTATTGAAAGGTCCTTCTTGTTGTGATTGTCCATTATACTTGTATCTTACTTTGAATGTACCCGTGACACTGTAATCTCCATTGATAATGATAGAACCATCACAACTGCCGCAGCTTGCATCGTGACCTTTCTCGACGTTATCCCATGCTGCATCATTGACGTGTACGCTTACATGGTCGGTATCTGTGCAATCGCCTGATGTACCTGTAACACTGTAATTAGTATCTTGGTGAGGACTGACGGTGATACAAGCTCCTGTATGTCCATTGCTCCACTCGTAGTGGTCTGCACCTGTAGCACACAATTGGATTGATTCACCTCTGCAAATTGATTGGTCGTGTCCGGCATCTACATGCAAATTATCACCTCCACCGATAGTAATATCGTGAGGCCACACCTCTTCACATCCTGTATCTACGCCTACGATTTTAATATTTGTGTAAGTACCTGCACACAGATGGTCGAGTGTAATGTCACTACCTGTCGTGAACGGTCCTTCTTGATAATTCTGTCCGTTGTATCTGTATCTTACTTTAAATTTACCTGTTACACTGTAATCTCCATTGACAATGATAGAACCATCACAGCTACCACAGCTCGCATTGTGCCCTTTTTCTACATTGTCCCATGCTGCATCATTGACGTGTACGCTTACGTGATCGGTATCTGTACAACCATTTGATGTACCTGTCACTGAATAAGTGGTGCTTTGGTGTGGACTAACTGTGATACAAGAGCCGGTATGTCCATTGCTCCACTCATAATGACTGGCACCTGTCGCACAAAGCTGAACAGATTCACCTCTACAAATAGACTGGTCATGTCCAGCATCTACGTGGATATTGCTGCCTCCGCCAATCACAACATCGTGTGGCCATTCAGCTTCACATCCTGTATAGGCACCAACAATCGTAATATGCGTATAAGTACCCGCACACAAATGATTGATTGTAATGTCACCGGGCGTTGTATAAGGTCCTACCTCATATGTTTGTCCATTGTATCTGTATCTTACATTGAATTTTCCTGTAAGATTATAATTTCCATCAACAATCATAGAACCATTACAACTGCCACAATCAGCATCCTGACCTGCATTGACGTGATCCCATGCAGCGGTACAACATTCAACGGGGTTTCCATAGCCTGTCTGATAGTAATCATTATTGGGATAAAAATAATTCCCTTGGCTGTAGTAGTAATGTCCGGTGGGTGGCAATGCGTCGTTTGCTTCGACACATTGTACGGTCGTGGACTGGTTGCAATCGTAGGAAACCAGCGAGAAATACCCTACGCCATTGGATATCCACGAATTGGAGACATAGTAATCCCCGGCATAAGTTTGGCAAGCGCATAAGACCAATGCTGCCATTAGCATGGTTCGCAGGCTCTTACTTAGTGGATACTTTTGAATAATTTTTTTCATAAAAAAAATTTAAACTTGGTTTAATAATATAATGAAAGGGTAAAAAGAAAGCTTGGAGGATTTTGCACAAACAACCTGATTGTCAATTTTTTACACAAAATCACGTTCTCATTTTACCAATTAAAAAATTTGGGAATCATGAGGTAATAGCTTATACTGTTTAAAAACTCACGCTATTTGTCACCAGCGTGCTGTTAATTTCATTTGTTTGTTCCTTGTCTCTTGATTTTCCTGTGCGGGTTTTGGCAATTGCTCCAATGCCCGGCACATACCATTCTTTGATATTTTCCGCACGGGCATTGATTGTATTTCCGTTCACGGATTTCTCAATTCTACACTCGTAAGTAATCACAAAAGCCTCGTATGTTTCACCATCTACTTCGATGGTTTCTTGTCCGATGACTTGTCTATTCGTCACTTCTACCAAATAAATCAAAGCAAAACGCGCCTTGCGAATCGCCAATGTATATTCGCCTTTTGCATCTTTTAATGAAGTTCCTACCTCGATATTTCCGGGAAATTCGAGGTCATCGCCATTGTATGTTACTTCTACATCATCATCTATTCGCATAGAAAGCGGGTCGAGTACACTACCCATTTCAATGAGATAACTTCCATCTTCCTGACTTTTTATGTGGTAGTTGTAATCCACAGAATAGGGATTGGGTAAGCTCGTTTTTTCAAATCTGTAATTTGCCATCGTTGTCGCGTCATTCAAAGCATGGAAACTTAATGTACCATCCCCCGAAGAGCCATCTTCAAAAGTCTCTGTAAAATCAATTTGGGAGATTTGCTTGTCTGTCGAAGTTCGTTTTGCTGCATCCTGTGCAGTCAAGTTTGTTAAGCACAAACAGCAAAAAATAATTAAAAAATATTTATTCATATTTTAATTTTATTTAAATCAAAAGAATATTTTATTTTAAAATGTAAATAAAAAAACATAGTTTGTGAGGATACATATAATGAGTTACCTCAATAAGATTTGATCATCCTTAATAAGTATTTGGATACAGGAATATAACGCGAGTATCATACCTAAGAATAGGGTACTACAAATCAGTACACTAACTCTTAAGAATCTAAAAGTTCAAATGTGGTAAGTGGAATACAAGGATATCAGAACATTCAGCAAAATTCCCGAAGGCGGCAAGGTGGTTTACGTTTTCTGAATTGTGGATAATGGATTGATAGGTCAGAGGCGGATATTTGCTAATACGGTGCAAAAATAAACTAAATGAATTTAAAACACCTAATTTTTTATCACTTTTTTTAAATAATAATCTTTTCTCACATGTATATTGTATACACTTACAATTATACCACTTTGTTCTTTGAGGTCAAAACACATCTAAATAAACAAAATATCAATACGTACTCGCAAGATAGAAATTAATACGAGATTTACACTAATACCGAGTCAAACACTAAATGTAAATGTCGCACGGTATACAAATAAAGGGGTTAAAAATCCTCAAAACCTATCATTCTACACGTTTTTCATCTTCCAACTTTCCAAGAACAAATCTAAATTAGCCTCCCCTACCCTATTCAAACCCTCAATTTTTTTTATCTTGCAAGGGTGCAAAATCGAATCATATATCTTGCCTTTGTATTGATGGCATTCCTCTTGGTCGTATGCAATACGCCGACCAAGCAAGCAGTCGAAACTCCTGCGTACAAAAATCTCCATGATAGCGTTGATTACGTCGGGATGCAAACCTGTCGTTCGTGCCATCAGAATATCTACGAAACCTACATTCATACGGGTATGGGCAAGTCATTTGACCATGCTACGATGACCAAAAGTTCCGCTAAATTTGATAAACACGCCATCGTGTATGACCCGGATAGCGATTTTTATTACAAACCATTTTGGCAAGATAGTGTGTTGTATATCAAAGAGTTTCGTTTGGAAAATGGCGATACGACACACAGCCGCACCGAGCGCATCAGCTACGTCATCGGGTCGGGGCAACACACCAATTCACATCTCATCAACGAGAATGGCTACGTGACACAAGCTCCGATTACGTTCTACACACAAGATGGTAAATGGGATATGGCTCCGGGCTTCGAAGGTGGCGCAAATTCACGTTTTTCACGCATCATCGCTACCGAATGCATGACCTGCCACAATCACCTGCCCGACCACGTCGCAGGTTCGGAAAATAAATACACTGCTGTACCACGCGGTATTGAATGTGAGCGTTGTCACGGACCGGGTGAAGTCCACGTACGCGAGAAATTAGCCGGAAATATCATAGACACCTCCAAGTATGTAGATTACAGCATCGTCAATCCCGTTAATCTTCCCGTAGAGTTGGAGATTGATATTTGCCAACGCTGCCACCTGCAAGGTACAGCAGTGCTGAATGAAGGTAAAGACTTTTTCGACTTCCGCCCCGGCATGAAATTGAATGAAGTGATGAACGTTTTCTTACCGCGTTATACCAATTCACACGACAAATTTATCATGGCATCACAAGCGGATAGGATGCGTTTGAGTAAGTGTTTTACTGTCGGGAAAATGAGTTGTACCACTTGCCATAATCCACACCATAGCATAGAAGCCACCACCACCGATACTTATAATAATGCCTGCAAAAATTGCCATACCAAAACAGACCGCGAATTATGTAGCGCACCAAAAGCAGAGCGCATCGCCAAGCAAGATAATTGCGTTGATTGTCACATGCCAAAAAGCGGTAGCATCGACATCCCGCATGTACGCATCACCGACCACGCTGTAGGCGTACCCGTAGCCGAAGCGGAGCAAAACGATATTGCACGATTCATTGGTTTAGAGTGTCTTACGAATGACAATCCTTCTGATTTGGATATGGCACGGGGTTATATTGCACTGTATGAAAAGTTTGTACCAGAGCAGCAGATGTTAGATTCAGCGGGTTATTATTTGTCGCAATCAGACCTAAGTATTTCCGAAAAAATGACGACACTTGTGCATTATCATTTTACAAGAGAAAATTATACAGATATTATTGCTTATGCGAAAAATACTACGCCCAACGACCTCTCTGACGGCTGGACGGCGTATCGCATCGGTGAGGCATTTTCCAAATTAGGCAATGTAGATAAATCATTAAATTTTTACAAAAAAGCTGTCGAATTGCGCCCACTAAATTTGGATTTTAATAATAAATTGGGAACCGCCTATTTGCAAAAACAAGACATTCCGAATGCTCGAAAAATATTTGAATTCATTTTATCAGAAAATAAAAAACAGCCTGTCGCTTGGAATAATTTGGGCTATATTTTTCTATTGGAAGGCAAAGCAGAACAAGCCAACAAAAACTTTGACAAAGCCCTCGCACTCGACCCCGATTACGAGTTGGCGATGATGAATAAAGTGGGTTATTTTCTCACTAAAAACAACCTTTCCAATGCAGAAAAATGGCTGAATCGTATTCTCAAAAAATTCCCCGAAAATGCAAAAGCTACAGAAATGCTCAAGCGTATTCAAGCCATGTAATTCATTAATCATTGACCGTTAACCATTAATCATTATTATGAAATGGACACCACTTATGTTTTTCTATTTGCTTTGTGCTATTGCAGGGTTAATAGTTCCTTGGTATTATAATCTCCAATTTATGATGCACGGTGATGAGCCGTTTACTATCCGAAAATTTATCGGTGACGGTATGGCTACGCCGCTTTCTTCTTCGCTGACGACGGATTTTTTGATAGGTGCATCGGCTGCATTTGTATGGATGATTGCCGAAGGTATTCGATTGAAAATGAAGCGATTGTGGTTATATGTTATTGTGACGTTTTTGATTGCTTTTGCTTTTTCGTTTCCTTTGTTTTTGTTTTTTCGGGAAAGAAAATTACAAATATGACGCGAGTACGGGCTGGAAGCCCGTGTTACGTTATTCGCCGCTCCAAAAAATACTGCAATGCCTCACGCACAGGTTCATCCATGCGAAATAATTCGTAGTGAATATTCATCCCCAGCATTTTTTCGCGAATGTGTTTTAAATGATTTTCAAGGCGAATTTGGTAATCAGCTTTCGCTTGTCGGGTGTGAACTTGTGTCGTTTTTCCCGTTTCTAAATCCTGAAAAGTTAGTGTTCCTTTGAAATCAAAATTCAACTCATTGGCTGCCATCAAATGAAAGAGTAGCACCTCATTTCCCATTGAATTTAATTGTTTTAATGTTTCAAATAATTCATCGTTCGATTGGTACATGTCCGTTAGGAAAATAATGATTTCGCGACGCGGACGAATATCAAATAAGGCGTGTATATTTTCATTTTCGGGAAATTTTCCTTGTGGAGAAATATTGATTAATTCTTGTAGAAAATGTTGATAAAATTGTCGGCGTGGGCGAGGTGTGCATTCGTATAATTCGTTATTATTCAGTGCATAAAGTCCGATTTTATCGCCTTGTCGTTGCGCTATCCATGCTAATGTGGCAGTCAGGTATCGTGCAAATTGAATCTTGGAAATTCCATCATCTTCATGAAGCATCGAAGCACTCGCGTCCAATATAAATCGCACCGTTACTTGCGTTTGCACCTCTGCTTGTCGCACATAAAAACGGTCGGTACGTGCATACAATTTCCAATCCAAAAGGCGCAAATCGTCGCCCGTTTCATAATTTCGATAATGGCTAAACTCCTGTCCAAAACCCGTCTTCGTACTATGATGCAAGCCCAAATGTAGCCCCTGCACCGCACGACGCGCGAGCAGTTCAAGACCTTCTACGGTATCAATTAAATCATTTTTGATTGAGTGATTTTTGATTTTTGATTGCATGAAATTATGATAATTTATCGGTTGGTAAATCTGTTTTTTCCAATAAAATATCAATCATATTGTCCGTTGAAATACGCTCCGCTTCTGCTTTAAAATTGAGTAGAATACGATGTCGTAAAGTCGGATAAATCATTGCACGTACATCGTCATGTGTAACTGCGTAACGACCATTCAGCAAAGCGTTTGCTTTGGCAGCTAGGATGAGGCTTTGCCCCGCTCTCGGTCCTGCGCCCCATTGTACATTCACTTTAATTTTCTCGATGTCAGTTATTTGTGGACGTGTATTGCGTATCAGCCGTGTTATCCAATCTAATGTATCGTCATTCAAATGGACATCACGGACAAGGCTGTGAAATTGATTAATTTCATTTGCATGGATGACCGGATTTACTTTTGATGTGATATTAGTTGTTGTATTTTTTAGAATGTCTTTTTCTTCATTTTCATTAGGATAATTAATTTTCACAAACAACATAAAACGGTCTGTTTGTGCTTCAGGTAAAGGAAAAGTACCTGCTTGTTCGATAGGATTTTGCGTAGCTAAAATGAAAAAAGGTGTATCGAGTGGATAGGTTGTGCCTGCATAGCTGACGGCGCGTTCTTGCATGGCTTCGAGCAAGGCGGCTTGAGTCTTGGGTGGTGTGCGATTGATTTCATCTGCCAAGACGATATTCGCAAAAACAGGTCCTTTATTGAATCGGAAACTGCGTTGTCCGTTGGCGTTTTCTTGCAAAATTTCTGTACCAATAATGTCGGTGGGCATTAGGTCGGGCGTGAATTGGATACGCTTGAAGGTCAAGTCCGTAGCTTGCGCTAAGGTGCTGACCATGAGCGTTTTGGCGAGTCCCGGTACACCTTCAAGCAAGGCATGACCTCCCGCGATAAACGCCACGAGCAATTGGTCAATCACTTCTTCCTGACCAATAATGACTTTGCGAATTTCGGCTTTAAGTTCTTGTAATTTGGTGAGTAGCGGTTGTATCTCCATAGTGATTAGTGATTGGTTAATTGGTGATTAGTATTCATACTACACGAATTTACAAAATAAAATGAGTTCGCATGTAACAAATCACGAATTAACTAATCACTAATCACGGGTCACTAATCACAACTTCCGCGCAGACTTTTCGAGTTGCTTTATTTTGTCTGTAAGATTAAGATGTTGGAGTTTTTGTTGGACTTCGAGTAGCCGCTTGGAGACGGGATGTAGGGGCGATTCCCCGGTCTTCATACGAATTCGCGTGTCCAAATCTCCGATGAATTTGTTGAGTCGTTTACTCGATTGAAGGACTTTAGTTACAAATTCTTTAGCATCTACTTTGAGCGAACGAAGTTTGTTGCTCTTCGATTTGTGTTCGATAACGAGGCGATTTTTACGGTCTATTTCAAGGTGGGTCGCATCATTGTCCAACCAAGAAAATGAAGTCGCACGTTCCTCATAATCAATAACTTCCGAAAGTGCTGTCAGCCATTGAGCAGTACTCTGCAAGTCATCATAGAGGTACTTTGCGTCCTTTTTCCGGCGCGGTACATTCCACGGCTTTTCATTATGATTAATCGCAAAGCCGCCTCTGAAATCTTGATATTCGTCGGCAGTGCGTCGCGTAATCATGTTGAGTATTTGTGTAGAATTGAGGTCGTCGAGAAAGACTTGCTTTTGTGTACCATTCTCGTTGGTTTCATTGATGGTGGTAACAAATTTTACGTCAATCATAGTAAGGTGTTTTGTGTGATGCGGGTTACGGGTTACGAGTTACGGGTTGCAAAGTTGATGTTTTCGCAAAGCGAAAAAATATAACTCGTAACTCGTAACACGCAACTCGTAACCCGCCTAACTCGTCATCGCATACACGATGATATTTATGGCAAATTGTGTGTTGTCTTTTGCTAACCAGCGTTTATTCTTAAACTCATAATCCCATTCGCAGCCGTAATCTTTATTACTGTACAAAACGCCGATTCTTCCGTTGATTTCAATGGCTTTGAGGTAATCATGTACAAGGTCGTCACCCCATCCGTTCAGTTCGTAAGATGTGGTAGGGGGTCCGTCCTCAAATTCAAAAAAACTGCTATACAACTCGTGGTCATTTGGTATTTTTTTCAGCGCATCTGCACCGAAAATCGTTGCCATTTGTTGCTCGAAGGATTTGGCAAATAAGCCGTCGATGTCATGGTTGCAGTCGTCCGCAAAGACAAAACCACCGTTTTTGACATATTTTTCAAAATTGCTGCGTTCTTTATCGTCAAATTCGACTAATTTGTGCCCGCTGATATAGCAAAACGGACAATCAAATATCTCGTCGCTGCTCAACGCTACTACACGCTCTTGTGTATCCACAGGAATCGTCGTGTATTCCACCAACGAATTAAGAATGTTGGAGGGCATTCGTTGGTCAGTATTCCAATCGCCGGAGCGATATTGTATACGGGTGAAAAAAAACTTTTCCATAACCGTGTTTGAAATTCCAAATTCCAAGCACCAAATTTCAAACTATATAATTCAGTACTCTGATTTTTTCATTTGAACGCCCAAAAGTAGGTAATTTATTTTAGGTAGAAAGTCAGGTAAATGTCATTTATTATAAATGTTTTCAATTATATTTACAAACCAACACATATATTGCAAAAATAGAAGAAATACCTATTTTTATTTCACCTTAACCAACTAAAGCCATATTATTTTTCATAATTAATCAAAAATACATAAATTCACCAAGACATTTTTTAAAATAAAATAAACACATGAACACGAAATTATTACTTAAAGTATTTTCTACGATTTTAATCGTATTTCTCTTTATTGCGGCAGCATATTCACAGACCTGCTCTGATGGCAGTTATCAATTTTCAGACATCCAAGCCATTTTTGCCAGTAATGGTTGCACAGGCTGCCACGGTAATCAGGGAGGATTGAATTTGAGCGATTATAACAATGTTGTTACGGGAGGAAACAGAGGTGTAGACGGGTGCGGAGCCTACCCCACAGCACTTGATTTTCTTATCGGAAAAATTGACGGGTCGCTGACTTCGGGCATGTGCGGAAATCCAATGCCTGCCGGTACGCCCAGTGGTACTCCGGGTATGTCTGCCGGAGATATTGCAGCTATTCAGGCGTGGATAGACGGCGGTGCACCGGAGTTTTGTCCGCCTGCATGTGCGACATTGGATTTGACGCTTACTTTTGACGACAATCCCCAACAAACCACTTGGCAGATTGTCGATGCAGGAGGCATGACAGTTGCCTCAGGTGGTCCGTACAGTAATCCGGCAGATAATAATGCGACCATCGTAGAACAGGCTTGTTTGCCCGATGGTTGTTACGATTTGATTGTCAATGACTCCGCAAACGACGGTATGTGTCCACGTCGTTCAAGTACGGTTTTGACAGGTATTAATATAGCATCGATTGGTATCGGCGGTGTTTCGAATGGCATACCAAGAGTCGCAGCTATGTGTGGAAATTATGCCTTGACCGACCCGGCGGGAACTTCTATTGCATCGGGTGGCGGACGGTTTGGAACTTCGGAAATGAATAATTTTTGTTTGTCGGGTGGCGTAGGACAATTGAATTATCAGGACGATAGTGCGTATCAACGAAATACTACAGATTTCACCCCACAAATCCGCTTACTGCCTAATGTGGCGACAGACAAAATCACGTTGTATTACGCCTTGCAAACGGAAAGTGATATTCATATCAATGTGGTTGATATTTCGGGTAAAATTGTTCAGCAATATATCCGTAATGCATACGATACACCGGAATTAGCCCTGAATATCAGCAACCTGAATGAAGGATTTTATTTTGTGCAGGTTATCTCAGGTGATGTAGCTGTAGTGGAGAAGTTTGTCAAGCGTTAATCCATAGATATAATTTTGATGGCTCAATAGAAATTTTAGACCACCTCATCATACACGGTATGAGAGGTGGTTTTTATTTTTTAAATAATTTAGGGTAGTTTATTTTCTTCGTCTTCCCTTAAATTCATT
>JAHDEO010000149.1 GCA_020628725.1 Saprospiraceae bacterium | reverse complement strand
GCTACCAAATGAATCACGTCTAACGACGTTGGTATTTTCTGAAATTTATCCCGTTCACAGTATAAATACAAAATTTTAACTCACATTTAATATCGTGCTTGTAGCTCGGGAGATGCTGAAACAAGTTCAGCAAGACGTCTTTATTTTTAAGCATTTTAAAACCAATAAAAATGAAAAAAGCATTGGCAATAATCGTCGGACTCATAGGGCTTGCGCTTTATATGTTCGGCAGATATTATGGCGGAGAATATCCTTTGTTAAAAATATTACCCTATTTAGTCGGAACGGCACTTTTGTTTGTCGCTTTCAAATTGTATACAAGCCCTTCTAAAGAAGAGAAAGCCGCAGATGAAGAAACACAAGCAACTATTAAACGGCTAAAATTACATGGTACAAAGAAGGTGATTGATTTAAGGGAATGCGAAGTCGTATCCAATAATTACCAAGAGGAAATCCAACGAGGCGCACTCCCTGATGTACAAGCATGGAATGCACTCAATAGCGAAACAGCCGTTGAAAATATTGAGGTTAATCAATCAAGACTTGTTTACAGAGAAGATAATCACACATTCATCAGTCCGTTGATTGCTAAAGACAAAACGACGCTTGAATTTATGTTGCACGAACGCAAAAAAGCCAATATTTACATAGATAAAAATACGCCTTCAATGTATTATTTCGATGTAGATTTTTTGAATAAACAAAGCTAAATATCTGTTTACTATTGATTTAATAAAACGAATCACGAACCTCGAATTAACGAATCACGACAATATGAAAGACACCGATAAATTATACGAAGCCTTCGGCGAATTAATCTACGTAGTCGCTATGGCAGATGGCGAAATACAACCCGAAGAACTTCAAGTCATCGAAAAACGCTTGGCAGACCATACGTGGGGAGAAGATATTAAATGGTCATTCGATTACGAAGTCAAAAAAGGACGAGACCTTGAAGACCTCTACAAAAAAGTCGTGTATTATTGTGAAGAACACGGACCGGAAGAAGAATACGCCTTTTTGATGGAAGTTTTGGAGGAAGTTGCGGCTTCACATGGAGGTACATCAGATGAAGAACAAGGCGTTTCCAATAATTTCGTCAAAGACCTCACCAAAAAATTCAAAGCAGATTTAGAACGAATTAATCAAGCGTAAGAGCAAGTTCAAGCGCAAGTTCAATTATTTTATTAAAACAAAAAAAACGGCTCACACAATCCGTCCACCATCTATCGTTAGCCGTCTACCGAATTATGAAAACAACATCTTGGATATTATTAATCATTTTCGCAGTATTGGCATTTTTCACTTATCGTTATCTCAATCAGGAAGATACGGCATTGCGAAGTGATAATTTTGCTATAGAAAACACCAACCAAATCGGAAAAATTATCATGTGGGATAAAACCAAAAAGCGTGTCACCCTCACTCGCGAGGACGATGGTTGGCAAGTCAATGAAAAATATCCTGCACGAAAAGAAGCCATTGACATACTACTCCAAACGCTTGAAAATCTGGACATTGTAGCGCAAGTGCCGAAAGCTGCAGAAGAAAATGTCACGCGCAGCATCAATATCAATAGCACGATTACCGAGATTTATGACAAGAACGGTAAATTGATGAGAGAACTCTACGTAGGTGATGGCGCACGAGCCAGCACCACTACGTATATGATGCAAAAAGGCGGTAAATATCCTTATGAAGTCAGCCTTCCGAATTGGCAGGGCGTCCTCAAACCACGCTTTATGCTCAATGAAATCGACTGGCGCGATAGAGCTGTTTTCAGGATTCCTGCCGACAAAATCAAGACGGTACAGGTCGAATATTTCGCCCCTGAAAAGAAAGAACTTTCATTTAAACTCATTCGCAGCGGCAACCTTGTAGAGATACAAAAACTTTACGGACTTCCAATTAAAGGTTTACCCATCGACCAAAAAGGAATGTATTACATCAAAGGTTTTGAAAGCCTTGTAGCAGAGGCATTTGAAAACGAAAACCCGAAGCGTCAAAGCCTCGTCAATGCCGAACCATTTTGCGAAATTGAAGTGATGACGAACACCGGCGAATTGAAAAATGTCAAGCTATATCCCCTTCCCGGACGCCAAATCGGGCAGAATGAACAAGGCGCGCCCGTTCGTGCTGCAGTTGACCGCTATTTTGCGAATGTGGATGATAATACCGATTTTATGCTCGTGCAAGACCGCGTTTTTAAACGCATACTTGCGCCTGTGAATTTTTTCTATGAAGAGGAATAAACGTAGCACGGCGCATCCTGCCCATGCCGCGTCTGTTTCGGAGGAACGGGCTGGAAGCACCGTTCTACGTCCAAAAACCATCCTAATTGCTCCCTTGAATTGGGGACTCGGACATGCCACGCGCTGTATGCCCATCATTGATGAATTGCAGCGGCAAGGCGCGCGAGTTATCATTGCTTCTGACGGACGCGCCCTGCGTCTGCTTGAAAAAGAATATCCTGATTTGCTTACGCTTGAATTGCCGCCGTATAATATCCGCTATGGTACGGGTAGTATGGTCTGGAATATGGCTTGGCAAATGCCTAAAATCCTACGTGCTATTTGGCGGGAGCAGCGCGCCGTTGAGAAAATTATTCGTGAATATCAAGTGGATGCTTTGATTTCGGACAATCGTTTTGGTTGTTGGTCGGCTTCGATTTCTTCTGTATTTTTGACGCATCAAATCCATTTGAAAGTGCCGACTTTATTGGGTTTGGGTACATTTGCGAAGTGGAATAATCGTCGGTTGATTCAACGATATGACGAGTGTTGGATTCCCGATGTGGAAGGCGAACCTAATCTTTCAGGCACGCTCTCGCATGGGCGCACATTGCCCAATACACGTTATGTAGGTGTATTGTCGCGTATGGAAAAAATGGAGGTCGAAAAACGCTACGACATCATCGCCGTCCTTTCCGGTCCCGAACCGCAACGTACTTTTTTTGAAGAGAAAATTATTGAACAATTAGAAAAACTATCCTATTCTGCCCTCATTGTTAAAGGAAAAACTGATAGCGATACCCGCAGTCAAAACAACCGCATTCACACCGTCGCTTATCTCACTAAAAATGACCTTAATGAAGCCATGCTCGCCTCTGATATTGTGATTACTCGCTCAGGGTATAGCACCTTGATGGATTTAGCAGCACTTCAAAAACGTCAAGTCATCCTCGTACCCACGCCCGGACAAACGGAGCAGGAATATCTCGCCGAACGATTTCATGAGCAAAACATATTTTTTACTCAACACCAAAATGAACTGGATTTGGAAGTTGCGATTCGTGAATTGCCGAAATTTACAGGATTGGATATGGAGGTGAATCAAGAAAAACTTAGGGATGTAGTCAGCGATTTTTTATTAATGGATAACGGATAATGTATAACGGGCAATGTTTATTGTTTTCGCTCCGCGAAAACTCACACAAATTATCCATTATACGTTATCCATTATCCATTACCTCCGCGTATAATTAGGTGATTCTTTCGTAATGGTCACATCGTGCGGATGACTTTCGTGTACTCCCGCCGCTGTGATTTTCACAAATTGTGCTTTCTGAAGAGTTTCAATATCACTTGCACCGCAATAGCCCATTCCTGCACGCAAACCACCTGTGTATTGCACCATCACCTCTGCAAGCGTACCACGATAGGCAACTCGCCCTTCGATACCTTCGGGTACGAGTTTTTTAATATCTTCTTCTACATCTTGAAAATAGCGGTCTTTTGAGCCTTTTTGCATGGCACTTATCGACCCCATTCCTCTGTAAATCTTGAATTTACGCCCTTCAAAAATCACCGTTTCTCCCGGCGATTCTTCCACACCTGCAAAAAGCGAACCCGCCATAATCGTACTCGCACCGCCTGCAATCGCCTTTGCAATATCCCCCGTATGCCGTATACCGCCATCACCAATGATAGGTACACCACTACCTTTTATCGCCGAAGCTGCCTCGTAAATCGCATATAGTTGAGGAACACCAACTCCCGCCACAATCCGCGTAGTACAAATACTGCCCGGACCAATACCAACTTTTACACCATCTGCACCCGCCTCTACGAGTGCCTTCGCGCCTTCACCTGTAGCCACGTTTCCACCAATTACTTCCAAGTCAGGAAATTCCTTTTTCGCTAAACTCACTGCATCCAATACACCCTTTGAATGACCATGTGCGGTGTCAATACATATCACATCCACCGCCATTTCGCGGAGTGCTGTGATGCGCTCCAACATATCTCGCGTAACACCCACAGCCGCGCCCACGACCAATCGCCCGTAGCTGTCTTTACAAGCATTCGGATAGTCAATGAGTTTCATAATATCCTTGTAAGTAATCAGTCCTACAAGTGTATTTTGCTCATTTACAACGGGTAATTTTTCAATTTTATGCCTTTGAAGAATATCGCGGGCTTGGTCGAGCGTCGTGCCTTCAGGGGCAGTGACGAGATTTTCCGTCGTCATCAGGTCGGTAATCGGACGTGCCGGGTTATTCTCAAATCGCAGGTCACGATTGGTAAGGATACCGATGAGTTTGTTCGCTTCATTCACTATCGGGATACCACCGATTTTATACTTTTTCATCAATCCTTGCGCGTCACCTACTCGTGCATCGGCAGTAAGCGTCACCGGGTCGAGTATCATCCCACTTTCCGAACGCTTGACACGACGTACCTGTTCGGCTTGCTCGGCTATCGTCATGTTTTTATGAATAAAACCCAAGCCGCCTTGTCTTGCAATCGCAATCGCCAATTTATATTCCGTGACGGTATCCATCGCTGCAGAGACTATCGGTACGTTTAATCTGATATTACGAGTGAGTTGAGAACTGATGTTGACCTCTCTCGGCAGCACTTGAGAATACGCCGGAACGAGCAATACATCATCAAAGGTGAGTCCTTCGCCAAGAAATTTGTGTGGTGTCGTCTTTTCCATGTGCAAAGGTAGGGATTTTAATAATGAATGATAAATTTTTGTGATTTTTGATTTGGCGATTTTTGTTTTTTGAATGCAAGTAAGTACCAAGACAGAATTATCTTTAATAAATTTCGGCTTCTTTTTCTCGCTAATTTCGTTGAAAATACTCGCCGTAACGTAGGCTATGTCTGCGTTTTTCGTCTCATTAGCAAAAAAAATAATTCCAAAATTTTAATTAAACCTAATTCTGTCTTGGTACTTATTATTTTTCTCTTTATGTTTTATGTATTTAAAAAATACCTAAAATTAAATTTCAATTAACTGATAATCAATTTTTTATTTAAACTAAAAATACAAACAAAATATCCTCTTTTTTCAAAAAGTCGTTTGCAGCTTTTTACACATTCATGCATCTTTATTTTAATTTAATTGCTTTTTAAGACAGTGCCTTGAATCACTACTTATTTCACCAAAGATGTCCCATTTTCAAAATCATATAAAGTCAAACGCCGCAACTCATAATGTGCTGCCCAAAAATCGCGTAAGGCTTGCGTATAATTTTGTCGGGCAGAGATTTGTTCGTTAAGGGCTACGTTTAATTCTGTGACATCAACTTTGCCGACCGTGTAACGTTTTTTGGTAATATCATATCGTTTTGCAGCAACTTCATTGGTGCGTTCTGCGATAGCCAATTGACCACGAATAATGTCGAATTGACGAATTTTCAGAAGAATATTTCTTTCAAAATTGATGTTTTCCTGCTCAATCGTAAACTCCAATAATTCGCGATCGGCTTCTACCATCTGGCGTTTACTTTTTGCCTTTCCCCAATCATAAATTGGAACATTGAGACCAATCCCGACACGTTCTTGACGTTCTAGTGAACTATAAGACCTAGGAAGAGTCTCGTCTTGCTGTGACAAACCAACGTTTGCGCCAATGCTCAGACTTACACCGTTTTCCTTTTTTACTTGTTCAATATCTCTATCACTTTCAATACGTTGTCTATCTTGCGTAAGTGTAAATTTTCTATTGAGTCTTGCTTGTTCGAGTGCTAATTCAGAATTGATAAGATATTCGGGTACACCTTCCGGCACGATGAGGTCGAAGTTGACCATTTCATCAATACCCAAAAAATAACGAAGGTCATTACTGCTTCTTTGGATGTTGAGTTCGGCACTCGCTTGGCGGGTTTCGGCTTGCATCACACCGAGTTCCATTTGCAATACATCTGCCTCAGCAATCTTGCCTACACTAAACCGATTTTGTGCCAGTTCGTATAATTCATCCGCATTTGCTTTATCGCGTCCGGCGGCATCAAGATTCAATTGAGCGATGTACAAATCAAAGAAAAATGTGACGGCTTGTTGAGCTACATCAGCGAGTTGTTCGGTGTATTCACGTTCGGCTTCTTCAAGTACCATTGGGAGTATTTTTTTATTCCATTTAAAACGATTAAACCCGAAAATCGGCTGTGTAATATCAATATAAATGGGATTAGAAGTAAAGGAACTTGCAGAAGTATCTGCCTTCAAATTGAGCAATTGATAAAGCCCTGTACCTACCCGTATCTCTCCGCCTGTAAGTGCTATATTTTGTGTAATGACGGCATCAAAATTAGAAGAAAGTCTCGGCGCACGCCTAAAAACTAATGTACCGTCCTCTTGTGTCGTAGGCTCTATACGACTGCTATAGTCGGGAAGTCTGGCGCTCAATGCGAGGGTCGGTTTTAATGCTAATAATTGGTCATTATAGGTCATTCGACTACGATCGCGTTGCGCCTTTGCAATCCGTACTTCGGGCGCATTTTGTTGTGCGCGTTTGATGACCTCATCCAATCGTAGAGTAATCGTTTTTTCTTGTGCAAAAATTGAATTTGAAAGAACATTCAACAAAAAAAACAATACAATATACAGGCGGTAGTTCATGTGGTGATTAGTGATTAGTGATTAGTTAATTGGTGATTAGTTGGTTCGCAATTAGTGATTAGTTTATTCGCGGAGATAGATAATTCCTGAATTAACTAATCACTAACCACCAATCACTAATCACTATGTTTTACGCTTTTTCTTCTTTGCTGCGGGGAATAAAATATTGTTCAAAATCAAACGATAACCCGGCGAATTGGGATGCAAATTGAGGTCCGTCGGTGGGTCGTGTACGAGGTGGCGATAATCTTCCGGATCGTGTCCGCCGTAGAATGTCCATGTGCCGAAACCAAATTCTCCGTGAATATAGCGGGCTTCTCCGGCAGATTTATTTTCGCCGAGTACGAGTACACCCGATTTGACTTCGCGTTTTTTAAACGCTGTCGTCTGCCCCATAAATCCTTTGACGGTGCGCGTATGGCACTGCGTGAGCATAGAGGGAATCGGATCCCATTTTGCCGAAAAATCAAATAATGTGAAGTAATCCATTTTCATTTGCACCTTTCTATCTCGCGTGACGTCAATAGACGAATATTCATATTCCAATGGATTTTTCTTCAAGGTAAATTCTTTAAACGCGAAGGTTTTGGAGAAATCCAATTTGGATTGTGCTGCAGGGTCGGGACCATCACCGTCGTACATGTGATCGCAAATGTCAACGCCTTCAGCCGCTAATGCAATATCATAAGTATCCGTCGCCGAACACATAGCAAACATAAAACCACCGCCCGCAACATATTCTTGAATTCTCTTGACTACCGCAAGTTTGAGTTGAGAGACTTTCTCAAAACCGTGTTTTGCTGCCAAGCCTTCCATTTTTTCCACATGGTCGCGGTACCACGCGTGGTTTTTATAGGAGGCGTAAAATTTGCCGTACTGTCCTGTGAAATCTTCGTGGTGCAAGTGTAGCCAGTCATACTCAGGCAATTCACCTTCTAAAACTTGCGTATCATACACGATTTCGTAAGGAATTTCTGCATAAGTCAAGACCAATGTCACTGCATCATCCCAGGGTTGGATGGTTTCGCCCTTCGCATTGACATCGGGCGTGTAGACCGCCACCTTTGGTGCCACTTCCAATTTGATGACATCCATATTGATTTCAGGATTGCCGATTTCTTGCAAAATTTTGGTGTATTGAGCGTCAGGGATTACCTGAAAAGACACATCTCGCGCCACACATTCTTCCTGAAATTTGACATTATTCTTGAATGCAAAACTACCGCCTTTATAATTGAGCAACCAAAAAACCTCTTGTTCGGCTTCCAATACCCAGTACGCAATGCCATAGGCTTTAAGGTGATTTTTTTGGTTTTCATCCATTGGAATGAAGATATACGATGCACTCGCCGCAAGGCTCATCAATATAAATGCTATCGCAAAAATGACTTGTTTCATATTTTTATTGATTGAACGTAGCACAGTCTGTAGACTGTGATTTATTTTTTGCGTAGCAAAAAATGTAGCGGTCTACAGACCGCGCTACATTGCGCTACGTGGTGACAAACATACCAATTAACCAATCAACGAATCCACCGATTAACCAATTTTCACACAATAATAACGTTTTTCGTGGAATGAAGTTTGTACCTTTGGCGAACAAGTTTTATTCCAAATCTAAGATTAAGTTTAATATCAAGTTCAAGTTTAAATCAAAGCAATCATTTTACAGTTTGTTTTTCTTTTGAATTGAACCGACAATACAGATTTTTGATATGAAAACTCTTTTATTGTGTACGACATTTACGGTGTTTTGTTGTGTGTCAATGTTTGCTCAGATTAATTTTTTGGACGGCTACATTATCAGCAATAAAAATGATACGATTTACGGGAAAATCAAATACACGACACCTGCTTTGCGTTCATCGAAAGTCATTTTTATGAAGAATGGCGAAACAGAGAAAGTGACTTATAAGCCTTTTCAAATCAAAGGTTATTATGTAGCGGAAACGGCTTACGACTCGAAGATTTATGATATTGATTTGTCATTGCCGTATGGCTACGGGGCATTCATGGAACGCCGCAATGAAGGCATCGTCAAGTTGTATTATTATTGGAATACAGATAAAGAACGCGGCTTCACGCAAACTTTCATCGAAAATGACGGCGATTACTTATTAGAGGTTGATTTTGTGGGATTTAAGCGACAAATGACGCGATATTTCGAGGATTTTCCGAAATTGCAGTCCAAAATCAAACAAGGCACGTATAAGAAGAAAGACCTTGAACAAATCGTAGCAGAGTATAATGAGTGGAAGGATAGTGAGTGGTGATTAAGTTTAAGCGAAAGTGTCAAGAGCAAGTTCAAATTTGGGCGCGAGGCGGTTTTGACTTTTTGATTGAAAAAATTAACTTGTTGATAAGTCGAAGATAGAATTAACCTTCATATAAGTTATTTAAACATGACACAAATTAAAAAACTCACAACCCTAATTCTCATAATATTTGGACTACTTATCATAGGATTTCAATGCAAAAAAGAAGAGTGTAATGAACCTATCTTAGGGAATTTAAGTAAACCTGAATATGATTATGACTTCATTATTGATATGAATGTAGCACCCTTAAAGGAAGTGTATAGTATTGGTGACACCATAAACTTATCCTTTGAGATTTCAAATAATACACTATACGACAGTAAATCCCAAACTGATGTTGAGTTGGGGCATGTAAAAGGCAATAAAATTCATTTTGATATGTCCTTTAGTATTCCTTATGTGAATTCTATTGAAAATTTTTCTATAATAACCGATCAACCTGACATTATTCAAATAGGTTCCTCAAGTTTGGGTTATGATTATGTACGCACTGGCATACCCTGTGAACTTTTTTCAGACACTTTTCAGTTCAATCTAAAGCTCGTTCCCTTAAAAAACGGCATATTTCTTATGTCTCCAACTTCAGTACCGCTTGAAGGGTATCAATTTAATCCGACAGGAAATTGTAATGATAATCTAACTGATTTTCAAACAGGAAATATATCGTATAAATTCGCAGATGATAATGATGAATTATTAGAAGGATTAGTTCCTTGCAAACTCAACCTTTCAGTAATGCAACCCATACTCATTGAGAGGGAGTTTTTTATGATTGAAGTAAAGCAGTAATACTGATTTCCAAATAAGATAATTCTGATTTCGAGCCTATTATAAACGATTGATTTTTCCCAGAAAACGAAAACAAAATAAACAAAATTGAATACAAACATTACTTTCCAATATCCGGCATGGTTCGCCATATTGTGTTTACTCTTGGGCATTGCTTATGCCTTGATGATGTATTACCGAAACCGTACTTTTCGTGAACGCTCGACTTGGCTCAATTGGTTGCTCGGTATTGTGCGGACGCTGGCGGTGACTTTTTTGAGCTTACTGTTATTGTCACCTTTGCTCAAGTCGATGGTGACGGAGACGAAGAAGCCGATAGTCGTGGTCGCACAAGACAATTCAGAGTCGATTATGTCGGCGATGACGAGCGAGGATTCGACCCGCTATCGTCAGCAACTCACTGATTTAGAAGTACGTTTGGGCGAAGAATACGACATCAAAACCTATTCATTCGGCGATAAGGTGCGTGAGGGCTTTGAATTTACCTTTAAAGATAAAGTCAGTAACACCTCCGAATTGCTCAACGATTTATACGAAACATATAGCAACCAAAACTTGGGTGCAGTCGTACTCGCTACGGACGGTATTTACAATCAAGGCAGCAATCCGATGTATGCCGGAACGAAATTGAGCGTTCCTGTCTATGCTGTTGCTTTGGGCGATACAGTGGCGAAACGTGATATTTCTATTAAGAAAATTTACCATAATCGCATTGCATATCTCGGTGATAAATTTAGTATTCAAGTGGATGTGGCGGCGAGAAATTGCGCAGGCTCGCGCTCTAAAGTGAAGGTCTATAAAGTGGTGGACGATGGCGATAATATCAAACTCAAAGAAGAATCTTTCAAGATAAAAACCAATGATTTTTTCACGACAAAAGAAATCATTTTGTCGGCAAATAGCAGCGGTGTACAGCGTTATCGTGTGTCTGTTTCGAGCGTAAAAGATGAGGTGACGCGCAGAAATAATTACAAAGATATTTTCATTGATGTATTGGATGCACGGCAGAAAATTCTCGTCTTAGCAGATGCCCCACACCCCGACCTTTCGGCGATTAAACAGACCGTTTCAAAGAATAAAAATTATGAAGTAGATATTGCCTATGCGGGGAGTTTGAAAGAGCGTATTTCGGGTTACGATTTTGTGATTTTACACCAATTACCGAGTACACGCAATCGGGCGGCGGATATTATCAAAGAACTGGATAGTCGGAAAACGCCACGCTTGTATGTCGTTGGTAGTCAGTCGAATTTGACGGAATTGAGTAAGGTGCAAAGCGTATTCACAGGTAGTGGCAATACACGCAATACGAATGACGTAGCAGGTACAGTCGCAAGCGATTTCAATTTGTTTACACTCAATGAAAATATTGCGAATGAACTGCCGAAATTCGCGCCACTCGTCGCGCCTTTTGGCGAATTTTCAGCATCCGCAGAATCGCAGGTTTTATTGTACCAAAAAATCGGTTCGGTAGAGACAAAATATCCACTTTTGACCTTCGGCGAAGAGCGCGATATTAAGATTGGTGTCTTGGCGGGAGAAGGCATTTGGAAGTGGCGTATCTTTGATTATTTGCAACATCAAAATCACGATATTTTTGATGAGGTGATGAGTAAAACGGTCCAATATCTGACCGTCAAAGAAGATAAACGCAAGTTCAGAACGAGTGTCAGTAAGAATATTTTTGATGAAAATGAGGCGATATATTTCGACGCGGAATTGTACAATCAATCTTACGAACTCATCAACGAACCCGACGCGTCGCTGACGATTACCGACTCGAAAGGCAAGGATTATAACTTTACATTTTCCAAAACCAATCGCGCCTATTCGCTCAATGCAGGTTATTTTCCCGTAGGGAATTACAAATACAAAGCACGTATCACCACGCAAGGCAAGGAACTTGTTTCTCGCGGGAAATTCAGCGTACAACCCATTGAATTAGAGTCGTATGAGACGACTGCCGACCATCGCCTACTCCGTCTGCTCAGCGAACAATATGGCGGACAAGTTGTATATCCAGACAGTCTTTCTGCCCTTCCACGCATCCTGAATGCGAAGGCGGATATTCAGCCCGTTTTGTATTCGACTTCCAAAACGCGCTCGATTATTAATCTGAAATGGATTTTTTGGGTCTTGATTGGATTGTTGGGCATTGAGTGGTTCTTTAGGAAATTTTATGGTGGGTATTAAGCAACAACTAAACAATAAGTTTTTACCTCAAATTATTGATAGTCAATATCTATAACCAAACTAATATTCATAAACCGTTAGGGAAACCACAATCTGAAAAACACAGTATCGCATTGTCGGTCCCTATTAAACCTAAATCACTATGAAACGATTTACACTACCCTCAATTGTGCTGATATTATCGTGCACTTTAATCACTAAAAATGCTCAGTCTCAAAATTGCGTTTCATCAACAGCCCAGACAGACTTAAACATAAATAATGTAAGAGCACGTCTTTTGGCTGGTGGTGACATGTGGTGGGATTTCTCCGAAGGACGCTACATCGTGCCGGAACCCGGTCCTGGTAGTGTCGAAGTTTCTGCCATGTATGCTGCGGGCTTGTGGATGGGGGGATACGATACCAATGGCAATTTGAGAACTGCTGCCCAAACTTACAGACAAATAGGAAATGACTATTGGTCAGGACCCATTGCAGAAGACGGCACAACTGACCAACAAAGTTGTCAACGTTGGGATAGGCATTGGAAAATTAACCGCACAGACATTCTTGCACACATCAATGATTATGAAGACAACGGGCAGATAGATGATGCTATTCCAAACTCAATCTTAGGATGGCCTGCGAGAGGAAATGCCAACTTCGCCGATGTACATGGATTCCCGCTACCTAATCAAGAACTTGCACCATTTGTAGATATTAATGCTAATGGCGTCTATGATTCTACTGAAGGTGATTATCCTGATATTAAGGGTGATCAAGCAGTTTGGTGGATGTTCAATGATGTTGGTAATCAACATGGTCAAACGGGAAGTTTTCAGATGGGCATTCAAGTTGGAGCAATGGCTTATGCTTTCAATGCTTCTATATCTTCACCTTTGTACAATACTACTTTTTACGATTATACCATTACAAATAGAGGTGGTGAAACCTACACCGACTATTACATTGGACTTTTTGCAGATGTAGATCTGGGTTGTTATAATAATGACTATCTGGGTTGTGACCCAGATAGGGATATGGGTTTTGCATACAATGGTACAATCAACGATCCTAACTGTAATGGTGTAAATGGTTATCAAGATGAAATACCATTATTGGGTATAAAAATACTTAAAGGATTGACCGGAGATAATGGAGAGCAGCATGGAATGTCCACATTTATGGGCTTTTTTGACAGTTCCGCCGGTGCTCCACTTTCATGGCCTCAAGAACCTGCGGATTACTATGGTTACATGACCGGGTATTGGACTGACGGTTCACCGCTTGAGTACGGTGGTAACGGGCATCAGGAAAATACTACTCAAACAAGCTATTTATACCCCTCAAATCCGTCAGATAATTCATCGGGTAGTTGGTCGGAAGTCAAAATTAATAACTCTCCCGGAGATAGAAGGATTATCATATCGACTGGTCCAACTACACTTGCACCTGATGAGGTACAGTCAGTCAGTTTTGGTGTAGCTTGGGTACCTGATGTTCCACACCCTGCTCCCGATATAGCTCCTCTACAAGCTGCTGTTGATGAAATTACTGATTTTTATAATCAATTGGTTGCCGTAGATTCTCCTAATATTATCTCCGATGCGGTTGAATTCATACCTAACCCTATGACGGAATACACTCGTTTGACGGTAAAAGGTAATTTAAAAGCCAACAATATTTCTATCTATAATATAGATGGACGTCTCATGCGAACTTATGATAAGATTATTGATAACGAACTTATTATCAATCGAGAAGAGCTACCAACAGGAGTGTATATTTATAAAGCAAACTTTGAAAATGGTCAGATAAGCGGCGGGAAACTGCTTGTTAAGTAATAGCATAAGTTTAGACAGTAATGATTCATGAAAATCTTGACTTGTTGCTGTCTAATTTTTAATCATAGATTCATAGGAGTATTTTTCAAGAAAATTTATGGACAATGATTAAAAATCTAAATCCAGTTTTAGTTGCAATACATTTTGCTTTATTGCTGATTTTTTCCTGTAGTCAAAATACAGATGAAAAAATCAGTGACAGAGATGCTTTTGTTCAAACTAAAATAGATTCGATACTCTTGTCGGAAAATTTCAATCCTGATATTGATTACGAACCACTTAGTTTGTGTCGTGAAGGAGAGCCTATATTCAGTCCCGGACAGTCAATTACTGGTCTTTATAAAACTCTTACCTTTAGGCGAGACAGTGAGCATGAATATTGGGATATATCGTATGCGGTTAATGGTTATTTGACAACGGACGGTTTGTATACGGTATTATCAAATGGCTCTTTAAATGGTATCGCCTTCTTTTCTGCTGACATACAAAATAAACAAATTTTCAATATTAGTGCATCTTGGTTAATTGATGCCGATATGACCGATAAAAACCTTT
>JAHDEO010000148.1 GCA_020628725.1 Saprospiraceae bacterium | reverse complement strand
TTACCTTAATCGTTTCTGAATATTTCAAGGGAAGCTTTAAAAACGTGAGAAAATATTGAGCTTGCCGTCGAATTTGAGAATTTTCCTTATTTTTACCTCAAATCATTCATCACAAAACACTGTAATACATGAGTTTATTTGCTAATTTGGTAAAAAATGCCGTCGAAAAAGTACAGGAGCGCAATCGCAATAATCCGAATGTGAGAACTGCTGATAATAATATTTTTGATAAGCTGAAAGATAAGTTTGATGAGGTAAAGAACAACGTTGAATCACGCAGAGAAAAGGGCGGTACAAACCTGCTCGACCAATTGCGGGATAGAATCGACCAAGTAAAACGCGACAACGAAGCCAATCCGAATCAAGAGACTGCCGACAATTCGGTCTTCGATGATATGAAACGCGAATTGGACGAATTGAAGGCGAAAATTGCTGCCGAAGAGCAAGCAGAAGCCGATGCACGTCTGGCAGACCTGCGAGCGCAAATCAAGCGCGAAGAGCAAGCAGAAGAAGATGCGCGTATGGCAGAATTGCGAGCGCAAATCAAACGTGAAGAGGAAGCAAAAGCCGAAGCTGCACGTCGCCAACGTGAGGCAGAGGAAGAAGCAGAACGCAGACGCCAAGAGGAAGAACGCAAACGCAATAGCATCCCTACGATACCGACTTTGGACGATTTCAATATCAATCAGCCAAGTGTGCCGACCATCAATACGCCACAGGTGCCAACTATTAATACGCCTCAAGTACCGACTATCAATACACCGAAAGTGCCTTCATTGGATGATTTGGGCGTGAAGCCGGATTTGCCTGAAATCCCGACGATACAGCCGCGTTCGGTGACACCTCCTACGCCACCCACGCCGCCACCGCCTTCTCCTAAACCAACGTTCCCGCAGCAACCTGCGCAACCACGTTCGATAAAGGTGGATGTGACGCCTCCTACACCAACACCGCCGCCGCCGACTCCACCTCCTGCTCCGACACCCGCACCACAGCCTGCGACTAATGTTGTGCCACAGAATCAAGTGCAAAATGCACCTGTAGCAACAACGGACAGCATGGGCGGTAGCTTACAATTGCGCACAAATGCAGATTTTGGCGCACCAATGACACAGATTTTTGTACCGGATAGGTCGCAGATAAGAGTACTGGGCTTTTCAGCTCATTCTATCAATTTGGATGGGAAAGATGTCCGATTTGCATTGGTAGATTATAACGGACAACAAGGTTGGACTTTTGAGTCTTATTTGAGGTTCTGATGAGTTGTTGAATTGATGAGTTGTCGAGTTGTCGAATTCAATACATCAACTCGACAACTCAACAACTCGTAAATTCATTATTCAGTCAAACACCTTTCTACCAAATTGTGGAGTTCGGTGAGTGTTTCTTCTGTTTCGTTCAATTTGCTTGAGGTGCGTTCGAGCGAAGTGCCCATAGACTTGTGGCTAACACGCGAGAACGCTTCGTCAAGATGCTCAGAAGCAGCTTGTAGCGACTTTCTGGCACTCATCATATCAGGCATAGCAGTTTTGAACAACTTATTCATACCCAAGCAATTCATCGGCGGATTCTTCGCTAATTTATCCAAATCTCTCGCTGCTTTTTCCATTGCATCCAATGCTTTATTCATGTCTGCACGGGCAGATTTTGCATTGCGGGAGAAGGTCGCAATATCGCCGGATTCGTGTCCTTCGTTGATATAAATCAAGCTACTCGTATATGCCAAACGCGAATCATTGATACTTTCCTCAATGTCGTGCAATGCTTTTACAAATTTGAATTCAGCACGGCTGCTATTGCCTGATGCCGGATTATTAGCAGGTGCAGCAGTAGTGTTCGTACTTGGTCGTTTTCCTTTGCCCTTACCTTTTCCTTTACCCTTGCCTTTGCCCGGTCTGCTGCTGAAAATTGAAGGTCTTTCCTTTGGTGGTTCTTCATATTCTTCGTCGTCGTCTTTCTCCTCATTGCCCCATTGCGGCTTGGGAGATTCTTCTAACTCTACAGCTACTTCTTCCTCTCCATACATTTCTTCTTCCTCCTCTTCGTATTGCTCTTCTTCCAATTCTTCTTGCCAATTTTCATTGACTTCATCTACTATCTCAGCTTCATCATCTATCAAACCAACTTCCTCATCATCTTCTTCCATAGGTGGTGGCATATCACCCTCTTTTGCAAGCGCAATCAAGCGACCGCTCATCGGATAAAATGACCCTGCTTTTTCAAACTCAGGCAAAACAACAAACTCACCATAAGTGTCAATATATCCCCAATAACCGTCCATCATAACCGCAGCTTTTCCATATGCAAATGATTGAACATCATCAAATTGGAAATCAACAACGACTTCGCCTTTGGTATTGATAAAACCCCATTTGCCCTCATACATCGCAGCAGCCAAACCGTCGTTATAGCCTTCTACTTTTGCATCTTCAAACATGGCAGGAGCAACCTCTCTACCTTGCTTGTCAATCACGGCGTAACGCACATCTTTCTTCGCCAATGCGTGACCGTCACCGAATGACGTTACTTTTGAATATTGTGGTTCGATGGCTAATTTACCGCTTGCATTGAGGAAACCCCATTTGCCTGAACCCAATTTACGGGCGGCTATCATGCCGTCTTTCGGGAAATATAATTGTAAATATTTGTCAGCAGGAACAACCAATCGACCTCGCGTATCAATCATTCCGACAGTTTTTGACATGGTTCTTCGTACGATAGAATGTCCGTTTTTGAACGGCGTAGCATCTGCATACGTGTAATCAATCAACAACTTACCCAAGCGGTCAATATAACCCCATTCGCCACGATTCGACACAGCGGCGATACCTTCCTCACTGAAATTAGTCGCATCACTGTAAATCGCTTCAATCGGGAAAAAACCCTTTTCTGTGGTGAAGCCGTATTTGCCATTGGAGGCTTTGACACAAGCCAAACCATTGGAATATCCTTTTATGTCTTTGTATTTCGCCTTGATTTTATAATTACCGTTTTGGTCCACCAAGCCGTATTTACTACCTTTTTTAACCTTGATTAAATCGCCTGCGGGAATGAGTTCATCGGCTTCTATCCATGCGAGTCTGTCACCCTGTGGTGTCACGACAAACCAACCATTTTGTGCTGTCGCCGTATGAACGAACAACAACATTATCAGGGTAGCGAGATTGAGTACTTTGAGCATATTGATGTATTTTTTCGTTAATGCTTAATTGCTAAAATGAAGTTACTCTTTCGAGTGTTTGAACAATGGGTATTAGGCAAACATAATGCCGAATGAGATGTTTTTTATTTATGGAAATATTTTATTAATTGATAATCAACTTATTATTTAATAAAATTAATTTTAAAAAATATGTTTTACTGGGAAGGTAAATTGATTATTTCAATAAATCAAGTGACTACTTCACTATATTTCGTCGTTCAAATTATGGAAATCTGGAGAATGGTCGCTTTGTTTTAATATCACTAAAAAATTGAATGATAAATAATACTAAAGTGATATAAAATGCCGGTAGCAAGATACCGCCACTGAGCAGTGCACTATAAATAATGTAGGCGAAAAATGAAAAAGCAATCAGATGAAGTATGACTTTATATACCCTGAAACTTTCTTCTTGGTAAAATTCTACATAGCGTAGAAAAAAAATCAGATTGAACAGTAAGAGGAATATGGAGTAGTCAAAATTAAGGAATCCTTCGCCGATATAACTCTTCCATGCAGTAAAATTCTGATCATAGGAAGTCAACCAATTCATAAATGATAAATGAATAATAATGATGGTACTGGCGGTCAGAAATTTGTTTTTTAATACGAACTCTTGCATAACTAATGAGTTTTGGTTAACGGTTTTTTAGATTTATTGTAAAGTAATGATTATTCTAAATACACTGCTTCCTCTATATCTTCTCCCATTTTCACCTTAATATTTTCCTGCATCGTGGTAGCGAGACTCATGCCCACATAATCCGTTTTTACGGGAAATGATTTATGTTTTCTATCTACCAATACGACGACTTCTACCTTCTTTGGCAAGACTTCCATGATAGGTTTCATCGCATAATACAAGGTACGACCGGTATTTGCCACATCATCAATAACCAGCACAAGTTTATTTTGTAATTTCTTGGTGGGCAAATCAATCGTAATATCGTCCGAAAGTGGATTTGCAGGATTGAGGCGGATAGTGGTGAGTCTGATTTTGCTGCTGCACAATTGCTCCAATTCGCCCTTCAATCGCTGAGCAAAGCGTGTACCTGTGTTGTTGATACCCGCAAGGATAATCTCACGTTCACCATAGTTTTCTTCCAAAATCTCTATGGCTAACCGCTTGGTTTTTTGTTCGATTTGATTTGTATTTAAAAGCAGCATAATGAATAGTGTGTAACGGATAACGGACAATGTATAACGGATAATGTATAATGTTTTTGTTTTCGCAAAGCGAAAACCTGTTTTGTTCATTATCAGTTATCCGTTATACATTATCCATTAATATCGTATCATTTTCCGGGTTTTCACCGAATGACCGTCTACGATGAGGGTGTAAAAATACGTACCGGATGTCATTTTTTTCATATCTAATACAAATGAATCCGTTTTTTTATTGGAAAAATGCGTGTATACGGTACGTCCCATTACGTCCGTGACACGTATTTGTATATTTTGCCCTGCAAGGGCATTCAAATTATATTCAATACGTGTGACATCTTTGAAAGGGTTGGGAGAGTTTTGGAGGGAGATTTCCGGTAAGAGAGGGTCTTCTACGTCGATGGCAAGTACGGCATTATTGACAAAATTGAAGCCGTCGAGTTTGCCATAGCCCCAAGCGTCGTTGGGAACGGGACCATACTGGTGGAGTACATGCTCGTCTACTTTTGCAGAATTTTCGAGTGCCGTTTTAATCTCTGCATAAGTGGCATTTGGAAATTGTTGTAAATAGCAAGCCACCGTACCCGTCACGACAGGCGCGGAGATGGACGTACCCGCCCAGCGTGCGTGCCAACCTTCGGGCGCGAGTCGGTTAGCTTCATTGGGTAATGTAGTAAGTTCCTCCAATCGCTCCAAAGCTTGCAAGGCAAACGTGTAATTGCCGGATGCAGCGAGGTCGGGCTTTTGTAAGCCTGTACGTGTAGGTCCTACGCTCGAATCGGGTACTTTGACTTGGTGGATGGTTTCGTTGGCATAGGTCATGCCATCGTAGCCGGTCCATGTGCTGCGATTGGAGTAATTAGCGACCGAGATAACCTTAGGTGAGCAATTCCATGCACTCACGACTGTCTTAAGCGTATCCGCGAAAACATGTTTTTCGATGTCAGGAAATGTAGTAGCATCAGGAGCTTGATGTGGCGGTACGATACTCGATGTTCCCATGAGCGTACCGTTGCTCCATACGTCAAATTTACCACTTCCTGTGGTGGAAAGTTCCCAGTAATCTGCATTACTCGCCTGCTCCATGACGACAAATGCCATGTCGTAGGTGCCTTGATTAAGTTCGGCGTAGATTTGGATTTCGCCTAATAATGCACCTGTTTCATCATCGTATAAATTGCGGGAAATACTATCCATTCCCGAAAGAGGAATCGCCGGAAAATCTTCCTGAATATTGAAAAAACTGGTAACACCACGCAAAGACAAATCAGATTTTCGGCGCAAGCCAAGTGAGAAATATACATCATCCCAATCCGATTTATCGGCATACAAATCGAAATAAACGAAACCAAGTGTATTGATATTTACTTTGAACCAAGAGAATAGGGTATCTGAAGTTACTTCATAGCCGAGGTGTTGGCGAACAGTTGCGCCATTTCCGGCAGCTTGTACGAGTACCCGTCCCGGTTTTTCATCCAGTAAATTTTCAATCATTTGTGTTTCCAGCCCGCGTGTGTCATGCGCGCCGCGATACGTTCCTACACTTGAATTGATGACACAGGGTTTGCCAAGTTCATCGGCTTTTTCAAAGATGTAATATAGTCCATCTATGAAATGTGAAAACCAACCATTCGTAAGGTCGATATTCACATGGATAATATCGGACTTGGGGGCTGCACCTATGTGTTCTCCTGCTACGGCAGTACCATTTCCGGCGGCTACTCCTATTGTACCATTTCCATGTCCGTAAGTGCCAATGACATACGGATCATGCACCAGTGTATTGGTATTGATGTCATTTTCGTCAGATTCATAGCCGTAACCGTAAGAAGTATTGGTAGGTATAGCTGTTTGGTCCCAGATATATTTGATGCGAGTTGAGCCATCTCCATTTTGTAGGTCGGGATGCCGCCACTCAACACCTGAATCTATCGTGGCTACTACAACACCTTCGCCATCAAGCCCGTGCGGGAGTGCGCCCATGCCATTGTGCAGGGAATCGAGATTGTTATTTTCACGAATGAAATCGCCTAATAATTGTGGTTTGGCAGTGCAATATTCGATGCGTTTGATGTCAGGATTGGCAATCATTGTACGAATAGCGGCAGCAGGGACGCTTACCGAAGCGATGTTTTTCAAACCAAATTTGTACGTACCGCCTGCATCTCTCACTGCTTCTTCGATGGTGCTGAGATTACCCTTAACCAAGACATGTAATACTTGGTCAGTTTGGTTGGTATGCTCCAATTTTTGCAATTCAAGAAGTAAGTCGAGATTCATGGGGGATTGGGCTGAGGTGATATTGAAGTGGGCAAGGAAAAGTAAGGTAAAAAGGGTGTAGATGAATCTTTTCATTAGCATTTTATTTGTTGGATTGAAAGAAGGTTGTAAGTTAGGTATTTTTTTACTCATAGTCCATAGTTCAAGTCGATAGTCGGTAGTCCATAGTCCATAGTTTTATTTTTTCGCTGTGCGAAAAACTATTAATTAAACCTAAATAGGTGGACAAAACTAACCGTACAATTTTTGAACCACGAAGGACACTAAAAACACGAAGACCAATTTAATGCAAAGGACACTAAAAACTTCATAAATAATTGTTAATGAGGTTTTTTAGTTGCCTTCGTTTCCTTTTGCGTTAATTATGTTTTCGTTTCCTTAGTGCGCTTCGTGGCTCAAAAAAACATTTGCTTAGTTTTGTCTCTCCACTCAATTACGGACTACCGATTCAAAATAATTTAGGGATCAACTCATAGTAAGTTTTGCGTTCTATTTTTGATTGGAGCCAGATGGCATAGTCGATGACTTCATTGGAGCCGGGTTCAAATTCGGGAGAGTTTTTGATGAAATCATTGACCTTTTGTAAGAATTTATCTTCTTTAAATGGTGTAGCTTTCTTTAGCATATTTCCAATTATATTGATAAATTCTTTATCTCGTATATGGTTGTTTTCCTTTAATAAATCATTAAATTTACGTTTAACTTCGCGAACTCGGTTGAGGGTGTATTCCACATCGTTATTGTCGGCACGGATGATAAGTTCCATAATGAGAATACGCAATTG
Source organism: Saprospiraceae bacterium (assembly GCA_020628725.1). Classification (GTDB taxonomy): domain Bacteria; phylum Bacteroidota; class Bacteroidia; order Chitinophagales; family Saprospiraceae; genus JAHDEO01. The sequence goes on along the minus strand of JAHDEO010000148.1, from coordinate 7,124 downwards.
AAATTCTTCATTGAGCTTGTTGAATCCTGCATCGGCGAGGATATTGGCAAGGCGGCGGAGACTTTCATTAGAGCGATTTGCCGTGTAATTCAAAGAGCATAGATTGAGGTTTAGGTAAAACGCTGTAGAGTCAGGTTGGTTCTGTAATTCTTCTTTTTCAAAGGATTCTAACAAGTCAATTGCTTTAAGGTTTTCACCCGAAAAAGTATACTGCAACATCCTACTTTGACAGTACAACCAGATGTATTTGTGATAAAAAACGCGGTCGTATTGCATGGCGGATTTGAATAATTCATCCACATAAGTAGGCATTTTTTTGTACTGCTTGGTTTTTAGGAGGGCATTGATAATCCAAGAAAGATGCACTATCTTTGCCTCAAAATTTTTCTTGCCGTAGATTTTATGCTGCTCAAAATCACGATAACTGTGCAACAGATACTCGGCAAGTGCTTCAAAATCTCTTTTTTGAAAGAGTATAGTCCGAATGCTCTGATAAATTTTGAGTTTTACTTCCGCCGAATTTCGAAAAGTCTCATCCGACAATAAGGTCCGGCTCATTTCTTCCAATTTCTGAACCACGCTTTGATTTTTTTTCAGGAAGTTTGTTTGGGTGATTTTATAATTAATCATTGCCAACAAATGCTCCAATTGGCTGATAGAATTTAGCATCTGATGATACCGAAGTTGTTCTTCGATATAGGTCGTAGGGTCTTCGTGTAGATAAGGCGAAATTTGAATGGATTTCTTGGCAATCAGGCTGAGCAATTCATAATTCTCAATTTTGGTGGCGATTTTTCGGGCTTTTTTGAGATAATCCCTCGCCTCTCTAAATTTTGATTTGTCCCAAGCCAATTGATATAGTTGTAGATTTCTATACACCTTAAACTCGCTATGTTTTTTTCGATGCAACTGCAAAAGGCTATCCTCTATCTCTTCCACGAGATGATTTTTCAGCCGCGCAAATGCTCCTTCTGACCCGGTGTAGTTGATAGTTTTACGAATTTTTCCATCGTATTCATCTACATTTTTATGACGAATGACCTCGTATAACTGTGTAAATTTTTTATCCTCATTTTGATAAAATCTATTAGAATGAGATTTAAAATTCCTTGATTCAAAGGGAGTTAAGCCTTTTATTAAATTAGTTAGTTGATATTTCATTAATAACTTACAATGTAAAAATTATTTGCAAATGTAAATAATATCCTCAAAAAATGTAAGATGTTTGAACAAAAATAATCGTTATGATTTGCTGCGCCTTTAAACAGAGACTATTATTCCTTGTGTTCCTTTTTGTGTACACAATGGCTGCCGGACAAACGGATCTTGAGTTTGTTGATTTTGAGATGTCGGATACCGTCACTGTAGGGGGTACGATTGAATTAACAGGAACCTTACACAATAAGGGTACAACTACGATAGAGGCTAATATGGGCATGGAGGTTGCCACCGCGCCTGAATTTTCCTCTGATCCGGCTGAGCCTTACAGTGATTCTGATTTTACTGAGAATTTTTACAATCCCGTACTTGCTCCCGGCGAGTCATACACTTTTACCAAACAAATATGGATTGATCCCCAGCATTTTGGACCCAATCAAAATGCGGTGATTACCATTTGGCCCGTCGAATCACTGACTGCTCCTGATACTGATACACTCAACAATATTTACCAAGATACTATCCGGGTTCAGGACTATCGTGACAGACTGGAGGATTACAATCGCCGTACCGAGCCGGTTATTATGCAAGGCAGTGACCTGCCAAGCGAATTAATAGGCTTGAGTATCAATGATATAGTTGGTTTTAAATATGAGAATGATGAATGGCAACAAATTCCTATCCAGATAGATGAGATGGCATTGATGAATATAGCCGCACCATATGGGCAGCAACTTCCACTCGGAGTAGCCAATACGCCGACGGATCAGCAACAACTTTTCTACACCGATTCCAACACTTACACAGGTGCGGACCCCGACCCCAATTTCGACCTCAATGACCAACTCGTATTTATGGCGAAAGATGCAGGCGAACAAGCTCGTACAAACATTGACCCGCCCGGTACTGTCGAGGGAACAGGCTTTCGCGTGAACGTTACCGAACCACTAAATTTTACGAGGAGTTACATTTATTTATATCAGCAAGACGGCTCGTTGAGCCAAGATGCAGGTGTGAGTTATGTCGATTATGATTTTAATTTGGTAAATGGCGATAACTACTTACAAAATTATGATTTTCAAGGGAATAACCCGGAAAATAGCCGTGTGACGACTCCCTTTTATGATTGGCATTTCTCGGATACATGGGTGAGTGATGAAGCTATTGTCAATATTGAACAAATGACAAAAGTTGATTTTTTGGATAGACATTTATCCTTGTTTGGTCCTGACATTTGTGGTCAAAATGAATTGATATTTTCACAGCGTAGCAATACAATTATCACAAATAAAACAGGACCTATACGCGCCATACGAGCGTATATGGGCGCAGGCAATGACCTGTTTACTCAGCGTACGCATATTTTTTATGAGGGAAAACAGGATATTATTACGAATGTCAGAACGGATGCTCCGCTATTTTACTTCGACCTTTTTGACTATAATGAGAGTATCCAAAACATGCATTATTCCAGCAATAGTTTCATCGACGGACGTATTATTGATGGAGATGAGGACAACACCGTAACCGACCTTCCTGCTCAATGGGAAATGGTCACAGGAGAGCATGGTACATTATTTATCATTCACGATGTGAAAACACAAGATACTATCCAAACACTCGAAGGCGCACTTGGAAACTATTGGAGTGATGATGAGCAAAATCCGAATTTTAACTGTTCGGGTACAGCTTCCGACTATGGCACGAGTGGTATTTCGATTGATTTTATTGAATTATGTACTACGCCTTCCAATTCCGATTGCAATCCTGACAATTTCCTCGAAATGAAGCGTACAATTTATTTTGCCGAGCCAAATTTGGGGGTGTTGGATGCCTTTGTACATCAACAATATAGCAAAAACCCATTGGGTTATAGTTGGCAGTATTATACCCCGCCTTGCTATCGGGTTCAACTATCGGCATGGCTCGAAGGTGCAAATAATAACACAACCGAAAAAATGAATACCAACCTTAATCAAAGAGGTTTACTGCCGGGACAGACGCCTGTCAGTACCTTTGCAGTACCCAACCCGCCCGGTCAACCTTATTATGTTGCGCCGTGGTATTATAGTGGTGCAGAGGGCAGAGATTTCATGGATGCAGACTATGCTGAAAATGACGTAGATTGGATATTGATTTACCTTCAAACGACCAATCGCTTCACATTGGATAAAACCGCCGCCATCTTGCAGGATGATGGCACAATTCGCTTTGTAGATAGCTGCCCGTTTGAGGTTATTCAAGGATTTAATGACCTTCATTTCGTCATCGAACATCGCAATCATGCAGGGATTACCACGCCCAATCCCATTCAAGTTGATGGCAATCTATTATCCTATGATTTCCGCGCTACACCTGCTACCGATGAGTTGCCGATTTTCTATGGATACAAAGAAATTGCCCCCGGTTTGTGGGGAATGTATGCGGGTGATGCTGATAAAGTATCCGATATTGGCGGCTACGATGTCAATGCGGCTGATAAGATTCTATGGTTCAATCTCAACGGTACTTTTGACCAATATCTCAATGCAGATTTCAATTTGGACGGTACAATAGACGGCGAAGATAAGACGCTTTGGGAACCCAATAATGGAAGTTTTATTCCTATTCAACACTAATTTACTTGTGTAATTATTTTTATTTTAAAAGTCTGTTAATCAGTTATTTATTGGCATATAAAGAGTATGAAAACGTAAGAATTATTGTTTTTACTTAAAAATATTTACTTATGCGTTCGTAATTTTGAAACAGAAAACAAACATGCCTTTTAAGCCTAAAATTCTCATCCGAAAAGCTTCATCCAATACACTTAACCACTTAATTACACAGAATAAAGTGGAAATGAAATTTTCATTTTAATGTTAGTGTTTCTCTGTAATTTTTAAAAGTAATTATTAATTGATTATCAGTTAATTAGGTGAAAAAAAAGGTAGCTAATTATGTAAAAAAATGCTTTTTTGCACAAAAACATTACTTTAAATGTTGATACATTTGTATCAGAAATAAATAGTGTATTTCTCTACTCTAAGACGCTCATCCGATAAACATTCATTCCGCTCGCGCTTTCCTAAAAAACTAAATAATATGACTATTGCTTAATGGAGATATCAATCCATTTATGCGAATTATTTTTTATCACAAAAAATGATAAAGGATGATTTGCGTGTATCCAATTTATATTTTTTAACATTTTTAAACTCAGTTAATTATGAGAAAAATCAAAACAATGTTGAGCCTTATGCTGATGTTGTTGGTTGCTTGGACAGCTCAGGCACAACAAGGACAGTATGACGTTCGATTCGTAGAGGTCGAATCGCAGGCAGGCATTGCACTCGTAGATGTGGAAATCAAAGCCCACGCTATGGACAAGGAATTTCATCTGGCGGAACAAAACTTCCGTTTTTCATTCAATGAAGATGCAGTGATGCCCTACACCGAAGACAATCCTTCTGTGAGTATTCAGCAGGAATTGGCAGTGTCGGGGCAGGTCAGTAACAGCTTTTATGCACCGCACCATCTCAATGGCTCGCTGGACAACACTATCTCTTATAACATCGAGTTACTCGGTGGAGAAGGTTATTTCATCACCGCAGATGAATGGGTAAAAGTAGGCAGATTAGCTTTCCAACTCACTTCATCAAACGCCGAACTCAACTTGACTTGGCATAGAATCGCTGACTTTCCGACTACTTACGTCACTCAGAAATACAATGATCAACTTATACGTGCTGGTGAAGGTGATTACACCGATTTGAATGCTGTAAGTGTAAGCATCGAAGATGTACTCCAACAAGATGGTGGATTACAGGTATTCCCTAATCCAACTACTAGTAACGGTTCTCTTTCTCTCTCCCTGAATGCTGAAAAAGCACACGGCAATGCGCGTATCACCCTCACCGATGCACTCGGTAAAATAGTCGCGCAAAAACCTGTTTTCGTGGAGCAAGGCACACAGAATTACGAATTTGCCTTAACAGGAATTGCCGCAGGAACATATTGGATGACAATCGAAGCCTCAGAATGGACTTCAAAAACACAATCAATCATTGTATTAGAATAATTGAATCCGGTGATTTTAAATGAGCATGAAAAATCATTCACTCATTCAAAATTTACCCATTCACTCATTCTCAACGGTTTTGGTGTTAAAAAATAAAAAACCTGTCCGACAGGATAAACGAATTGAGAAACGGTATATCCTTCGCAGACAGGCAAAACAGGCATCTGATGTCAGACACCAATTCCACAAAATTAAGTAAAAAAATGAAAAGAACAATTTACTTACTGATAGTCTGTCTAATGGCAGGTTTTCAGATAAATGCTCAAGACCTTCCATCGGTGATTAATTTCAATGAAAATGCACACGATGGCAGCATGGGAACAGGTACACTCACTATCAATATTATTGATTTGCAGACTGTACGAATTAATTACGCCTTTGAGAAAGACGCACTTCCCAATCCTTACACCGTCAATTTTGATTATGATGTCAGATTGGCTGATGGCAATCATGTACTCGACCCATGTACGGTATTTGACCACCTTGATATGAGAATCGATGAGAATGTCGAGATGAGCTATGAAGGTGACGACTTACTTTTTCCACTGAATATGGAAGTAGGAGCAACGCTGCCGGATGTTGCGGGTACATATACGCTCAGTTATGAAAATAGAAATATAGATTTCGCTTATAATGTAAGTATCACCAATAGAAGAGTCGAGGGCGTAGAAACTATCAATGTAGGAGATTTTGAACTAACTGCTTATATGGTGAGCTACGATTTTACCCTTGAAAAAAGTGTAAATGGCAATGTTATCAGTACAACACAACAAAGCATTTCGGACATGTATGTGCCCATGATAGGTGTTGTAGAACGTGCGAGAGTAGGAGAGGCACAGAACGGTGACCAACTGGTTCAAATCAATACGACTAGTTCTGTTATCAGCACCTCTGAAGTTTCTGATAAGTAATATTGTCCAAGCTATTAGTCTGAGATTGTCCAATATTCCTAAGGCAATGAGGTGTAAGAATTTGTAATTCAAATGATTGCGAAGAAGAACTATGGACCATCAACTATCGACTAAATTTTAAATTCGTATCAAAATGAAAAAATTTAATATCATAAAATACATAAATACAGTATTGGTGGCAATGTTGCTGATGCTGGCAAGTAATAGCGCACATGCGGGCTGGTATTACGTCACCAATTCGTGGGTATCCAACGGCACCGGCTACTTCAACCTCCAAGCGAATGACTGTAACTACTACACAACCGTACAATGTGTAGATCCCAACAAAGCTTTACCGCCAAACGGACATTGGTACTATGATTCAGGTAATTATTTTTATCCTGAAAATAGCTATTATCAAACAGCTTATGGTACTCCTATAGATTGTGGTCCTACCTGTAGTGCGCCTTCTTACACTTATCATATTACAGCTTCGGCGTGTGGGCAAAATAATGGTAGTGTGGTCGTCGATGGTTATGGAGGAGGAGCTTCCAACCATTATTACGCATTTTCGGGTGGTAATTACGACGGACCTTACGACACCTACACTTTTTACAATCTATCTCCGGGGTATTGGACATTTTATATCTCTTCCGATCCACATAATTCATCGTGTGAAACATCCTTGACGGTTTATGTACCGGAAGAAGACTGCGGACCATCTTGTAGCGCACCTTCATACAATTATGATGTGACTGATGCAGATTGTGGGCAAGATAATGGTAGTGTTCATGTAAATGCTTACGGAGGTGGAACCGACCATCACTATTATGCATTTTCAGGTGGTACTTATGATGGACCTTACGACACGTATAATTTTTACAATTTATCTCCGGGATATTGGACATTCTATATCTCATCCAATCCTCATGAGCCTTCTTGCGAAACTTCTTTAACAGTTTATGTATCAGGCGGCGATGCGCCTAATGTCAATGCGGGGTCAAATAAGACCATTT
>JAHDEO010000147.1 GCA_020628725.1 Saprospiraceae bacterium | reverse complement strand
CACTCAAATTCAATACTTGAGTAAGGATAGAAGAGGCAAAACCTGAATTGTCGCGTAAGCGTACGCAGTATGTACCTGTATTGGCATAGGTCGCATCGCTGCTTACATCATTGCCACCGGCAAACCAGATGCCCCAATTGTTACTTTCAAAGCTTTCGCTATTGTATGTGGTGCAGCCACCACAAGCATTAGGTACACACGGGTCATTATCGTTCGGATCGTTGGCAGCACATACGCCATCTCCGTCTGCATCTGTGTATGTACCGGTGCAGTTGCAATTGGCATCATAGACATCGCCTGTGGTGCAGACATCGCCGTCGTCGCAAGTTGCGCCCGGAGTACAGTTTGGTGGATTGCCGCCACCATCGTCAACACATGAGGTAATTGTACCAACTTCTGCTCTGACAGATGCGCCGAGGCTACCGTCATTATCCTCTATGCAAACGATAATTGCTGTGGCAGGTCCGGTGATATTCACGGTGCTGTTGGAAGAATACGTGCCGTGAGTTTGTGTGCTGCCATTAGCATCAATATATTGTACCGTAACTAAATCAATGTAACGAGAAGCAGGCTTGCCATTCACTCTGGAATTGATGCCGGATAATGTAAATGAAATATCCTGATGCTCGCCGCCGAAATCGAAAGTGCGGCAGCTTTGTGCGCCATTGGACGATTGTACATTTCCACCAGATGTCGTGGTGATAGTACAGCCAACTACCGGAGTTCCTGTACAGCTACAGTCAATACCCCAAGTATCGTTTGTAGTGCTTGAATCGCCATCATCACATGGTGTTCCGATTAGCGCATCATCAAGTCCTTGACAGACATCATTAGCATCGCAAATGCCATCATTATCTGCATCTGCGAATGTTCCTGTACAGTTGCAATTGATGTCATAAATATCACCTGTTGTGCAAGCATCGCCATCGTCGCAGGCTGTACCAATTAGGGTATCGTCCATATTTGGACAATTATCATCAGCATCACATACGCCGTCATTATCTGCATCGGCGAATGTACCGGTACAGTTACAATCAGTTCCCCAAACATCGCCTGTGGTACAAGCGTCACCGTCGTCGCAAGCTGTACCGATTAGGTTATCGTCTAAATTCGGACAGACATCGTCGGCATCACATACGCCGTCATTATCTGCATCTGCGAATGTTCCTACACAGTTACAATTGGCATCTAAAACATCGCCAGTCGTACAAGCATCGCCATCGTCGCAAGCGGAACCTGCGCCACCGACATTTGCATCATTATCATTACAATCTACATCTGCACAAATACCGTCGCCGTCTGCATCGCCGGCATTGGCACAGTCATCCGTAGGATTGTGTCGAACAATAAATAATCCTTGTTCTATATCGCTGATAACGATGTAGCCGCTTTCAAAGTAAGGATAATTGCTCCATGCAGAGTTGAAGTAAGGAGAATCATTGGCAGGATAAGTGTCAAAGAATGCCACTTCTGATAGATTGGCATTGGCAATATCATTGATGTCAACAATGCGTAATCCACTTCGGTAATTCGCCATATATGCGAGGTCTTCTTTGATGTATAAATTGTGGTCGATAGAACCTACGGCTGCCTCATAATATCCCATGAAGATTGGGCTGTCCAAATCGCGTACATCCCAAATGTAAGTGCGGGTATTGTGTCCGTAATTGGATTCGTCTAATTCATCATTCATCAAGAAATATTGGTGGTCTTCTGTGAGCCAGCCTTGGTGCGTGTATCGTTGTCCGGTATAACCCGTTCTTGAGATTTGTACCATGTCTGATTTGTCGGTGACATCTACAATCGTCAAGGTATTTTCATTAGAATTGAAACAAATCTCTTTGCCTGCATATTGACCGTCAGGTCCGATGTAATCTACACATTGAGCATCGTGTGTGTAGCCGTCTGCACCAAAACATCCCGCAAAAGTGGGCACTTTAGGATTGCTCAGGTCAAAGATTGTCAAGCCACCCGAACATATATCAGCCCCAACTGCATAAGCAAAACCAGACGCTTCATTGATGACGATATTGTGAGCCGAAGTCAGTGAAATGCCATTGCCTAAGTTGGATATGGTATTGTCTGCATCAAACTCAATAGGCGGATTGGCTACATCGCGTAGTCGGGTAAGGTCAAAGATTTGCATACCGTGTCCGCTTGCTTCACTGACGATGTAAACATGATTGGCATAGACTTTCATATCACGCCAATCACTTGCGTATATAGAGTTGGTAAATACTGAACCAATTAACACAGGATTGGTCGGTGTACTAATGTCGATGAAAGTCGTCTTGTTGGTACAACCAAAAATAGCGTACTCTTTTCCGGTTAAGGGGTCTGTCCAACCCCAGATGTCGTTGGCTTCAAAACAATCCATATCTGCAAGCGACATAAAACCAACCAAATCAATATCGTTACACGGATAACCGCCTGAAAGACCATTGATACATGGCGTGACAGGTGTTCCCGCACAGTTGCAATTAGCATCCAAAGTATCTTGAATGGTATTCGGGTTGCCATCGTCGCAGGGAGTACCGGGAATGGAAATATTCGCATCATTATCATCACAATCTACATCTGCACAAATACCGTCTCCATCGGCATCGCCACTATCTACACAATTATTAATTGAACCCATACAAGTACAACCATCGTCTTGAATGACATCATCAATGGTGGCAGGGTCGCCATCGTCACAGACAGTGCCGGGAACTTGTGGTGAACCTGCATTCGGGTCGTTGTCGTCGCAGTCTTCATTAGCACAGATACCGTCTTCATCTGCATCGCCACCGTATAGATAACAAGGGTCAGGCTCACCCGCACAGGTACATGCGTCGGCTTGTATCTCGTCATCTTTTGTGGAAGGATCGCCATCGTCGCAGAGTGTGCCGGGGGCTTGTGATGGGCCGGTATTTCCATCATTATCATCACAATCACTCAATGCACAAACACCGTCTCCGTCAAGATCCCAAAAAGTACCTACACAATTACAGTTTTCATCAAGCGCATCATTAATAGTACAGGGATTGCTGTCATTGCAAGGTGTTCCAATGACACAAGCATTCACCTTGATTTCATCTAATGCCATATCACTTTCATTGCTGTATGTAAGCCCTGTAAAGCGGAAAGAAACGGTCGAGCCAATATATGGATTAAGGTCAATAATTTCATTGTACCAACTATAACCCTGCATTGCCTCTTTTGACCAAATATTAGTCCATGTATTGCCGCTATTTGATGATATGTCAAGCGTCATTGTTCCCATGGTATCTGCGCCATCGCGCATGTGATACCAAAAATCAAGATTTGCACTATTTACATTGGAGAGTTGATAACAGGCAGTTTCAAATATAGCTGTTTTGTCAGGAAAGTTTCCGGTGGCTTCGGTGTAGAAGTAATTGCTGCCAAAATCGGCAGAATTAGGTCCTGTGTAGTATGTAGGTGTGCTTCCTGTACCAATTTGCCAATCGAAATCATCATCCGAATCTTGGCATATGAAACCAATACCATTTTCAAAGCCTTCTGTATATGGGAATGTATTGATGACATAGCAATCGACACAATCGGTATCACACTGGTCGGGAACTCCATCACCGTCTGTATCCATGTTGTCATCGCCACCGGGACAGATGTCATTGGCATCGCATACGCCGTCATTATCGGCATCTATAAGCGTACCAATGCAGTTGCAATTTGCATCGTAAGCATCGCCTGTCGTGCATTCATCATAATCATCGCATGGTGTACCTGCGGTACAATCAAGGTATTCGAGATGTACGGTGTAATCTTCTACTTCGCCATGAGAAAATTCGAGACATGGTTCGGGATAGCCCTCGTATCTCATACTGACTCTCATTCTCTTCGTACCGGGCGATACACCTGCCGGAATGGTAAATGTACCGCTAATCGGGTCAGGTCCGATTTCGGGCGACATATATACTAATTCGGTACTATCATTAAAGGTGAAATTGTCATCAAAATCTATCCAAATCTTCCAACCTTCATTATAAGGAATATCAGGGAAGAGTGGTTCGCAGTAAAACTCTACCTGCTGACCTATATGAAGTGTGGTACTCAAATAAGTATAGTCTGTATAGCCCGTTCCGGGGGAAAGACTCTGATTTTGAATATCTCCAATAGAGACAAAACCAATAGATTCATCTGCCGTAACATTTGCGCTACTATTACACCAAGCCACGAGTGAATCCGCTACGACACCAATTGCGGTGACAGAAGGACAACCCTTTGCATCGGTGACAGTCACCTCATAAGTACCCGGTACTAAATCTTCTATTTTTGTTTGTCCAATCTGTGCGTATTCTATACCCCATTCGTAAACATAAGGCGGACTTCCGCCTGCGGCAGTTACTGTTACGGTTCCATCATCGCCATAAACGGCGGCGGTAGATTCTGTTGTTACAGTTACGGGTGTAGCGTCGAGTATAGTAACACTTGCTTGGGCTGTTTGCGCTCCATCCGAAACGGTAACGGAATAAGTACCCGGTGCAAGGTTTTCTATACGATTGGTTTGTGCGCCGGTACTCCAGTTGTAAGTGTAATTTCCGCTACCTCCATCTACAAGTGCCTCTATATATCCATCGCTATCACCGGGACAACTGACGTTACTCGATGCCAGATTCAGATTTAATGGAGAATTGGGGATATTTACAACGGTAGCGGGGGAAAGTCTTGCGGGTTGTATTCGGCTGCCATCATTTATCAAAGCGGTGTTTTGGATGAGTGGTTTTAAATTGCTAATATGAATATTGTCAATTGCCCAGCCTGCTCCGGTACCATATCGGCAGTAATAATTAAACCTGATTAATACTGACTCATTGGCAAAAGCACTTAAATCAAGTTTACTCGTTACAGGACCGTTAGGATTACCTTGAAATACAGGTTCTGCATCGGGAACATACAAAGGATTTCCAACGTGACCGTCGTAGCCATTTTGAATAAAATAATTTTCATCCACCCATGACCACGTTCGTCCACCATCAATGGATGTCGAGATAAGACCTCCTTCAAGAACACTGGTACCACTATTATAAAAATGGGTGAATGTCAACACACTGGTAGGTGACACTTCAACGGGTTCTTTGAGTTCCAATCTGGAATAATTAATTTCATCTCCTCTTACTATCCAAGCATGACTGCCACCGCCGAAATATATACCATCTTTTACCTCCCATGAACCGATGTATCCGTATTGTTCCCACACATCAATGTTGTTCCATTTGTCGGGACCGTTTTCTGCATCATCAAAGAAATCGCTTACAGGCTCTATATTTGAATCAACCTGAACGGTAAAACTCACCGACTGAACTGCTCCAACCGCCAAACTGAATGAAGGGAAGGAGACTACATTGCCATTGAGTGTGCCACCACTGACATAAGCCGTATTGTTCGGGATAGTATCAGTAATTGTAATGTTTGAAACGGGATCCGGCGTAGTGTTCGTTACTGTTATGGTATAGGTAATATTTTCTCCGGGCAATACTTCTGATACGTCGGCTGTTTTTTCAGCTTGTACGGCACAGGCAGGCGGATAATTGAATGCAGGTGTTCCGTCTGATGCGCTGCCACTACTGTTTTGGTCAGCACTATATCCTAATCCGCGACGCGTAAAGGCTTCCCAGATAATACATTGATTGGCACCTCCGTATAAGAGTTGGTCAGCCGCCAAGATAGCGTCTCTACCATCTACAAAACCCGGTGAACATGGTTGTAATTTCAAGGCTTCAATGACGAGTGCCATTGCTATATTATTACCGCCTGTACCATTATAAACATCGGCATCAAAGCCGTGTTGGTCGATCAAGCCCCAAGTCATATCCCAAAGCATCGTCGCCCAAACCGTACCTACGCCATGCGGTACACGTACACCGGGTAAGTCGCCATAAGTCAATGGATTAACACTCATATCCGTACTATATGGATAATCGCGAATACCTTCACCACTAAGCAACCACTCGCCGACATTTCTTGCATCAGTAGATTGGTCACTGGGCTTCATAGTCATCATTAGTCCGAACCAGTCAGACCAACCTTCTCCCATTTGTTCGTCGTTTCGGAGGCAACTTGTCGCTGCCGGACCACCTGTTAGACGAATGGAAATACCATGTCCATATTCGTGTACGGTTACAATATTATCATAGGCAATATCTTGTCCCTGACAGGAGAATATATTGGAATAACTCACAGAACCATCGGGATTGGTGATCATCCAGGCATTGCACTGACCATCAGAATGGGGGCGCATTTCTACGCGGTCATTTCCCAAACCTCCACGTCCGAAATTATCCATTTGAAAATTGCCGGAAGGCTCATCAAAACCGTAATTGTACCATACATCGTGTGTTACATTTCCCCAGTAAAATACGTTGGTAATTGCTGCGTCCAAAAATTGGTCATAAGGCTGGTCTAAATCCAATGGAAAATCAAATTCGAGATTTGCGCCTCCGTCTGTGTTATAATAATAAACAGTATCATTTTCTGAGTCGGGTGTGTATTTGTAAACATCTAGATTATTCCCCATTGTAATGGTGGTATCTACGCCTAGTGCAGAGTGCCAGCCATTGGGTGAGGCTACCGGATTGTCGAGCCAGGGCGCAGTGACGATTGAACGGCTGCCCTGATAAGGATCAACTACCGGCATGGGGAAGACATTATAGGTGTTGGGTGCTGATGCACTTTTAAGGTGAGATTCATCAGAACAAGTATGTGCCGAATGGTCGGTATGTGCGTGACTGCCATCGCCAAAATTACAGTAAATGGTACGGTTGTATTCGTCCAGAATTTTGCCTGTGGCAGCATCTACGTTGTACACCATGTAGTCATTGCTATATTTCTCGTAAATCTCAATTTCCCAAGTCAATCGAAGACTGCCTTCCGGTGTTGGAAAATAGACCAATCGAGCCGGAATTTCCTGTTTTGAAATGCCGCCGTCAGTCAATCGGCTGCTTTGATTTTTCTCGGCTGTTTTGGCTTCTATCACTCTCAACTTCTCGGCTTTTATCGGATAGCCTTTTTCTTCGGCTATGCTCAGTACGGCTTGTTTTGCAGTGAGTGAGCTTGACTTTTGTGCAGGCATCGAACTTAGCCCGTTCAAGAAGCGATTGTTTGACGTAACTACTTGATTGTCTTTGTAGTGTACGGCAGCACTTGTCCCGGCTATCTCTATTCCTTCGTATGATTGTTGGAAATAGATATGGGTGACACCTCCCGAAGTGTAATGGTCTGCAACGATAGCAGCCTTGAGGTTCATGTCAGTACGACCCGCTTGAACACTTTCTTGTTCGAGATGTTCTAATGCTTTTTGTACTTGTTTTCCTCCTTGTGAGAATAATAGACTGTTGCATAAAAGTACCAACAGTAGTGTGTAATAAATTCTTTTCATGTTTGTAACCTTTAAGTTTTCGTATAGTACAGTTGTAGGGTTAAATTTTTTATATTTATTTTGTTGATATTTATTTTGTTAACTACAGGGCATACCTTTCCCATTACCGCTTATTTAACGATTTGAAAAATGGATATATAGTAAAGAAAATTGTCGATTTTCAATCAGGAATGTGCATACGGAATGACTCGTAGACGCTTCCTAAGGCATCTGTGGGATAGTTTTGACAATTATAAAGGAATACAAATCTGTAATTGGGATGTCAAAATTTTATTGCGAACAATAAATTGTTAATCAGGTAATAATATGTGCTATTATAAGATTATGCAAGATAATAGTTTTCATATTAAAAAGACGGGAAAATAGAGCTAAAGTTGCAACGTGATATTGACTTAAATTGGGCTTGGATGGGTTTTGTTTTTTCAACTTAATTATTTGATTTTCAGGGTTTTAAGCTAAAGAAGCTATCCTTGAAAATTTATTTTAATAAGTGATATTGTTGGTGTGAAAAGGTAAAGCTATTGACTACCAAGAGGATTCATATTTTGTTTTGCCTGTTTCTCTACCCATCTTGATAGTTTTATAAAGTATAAAGCGCGTGATTTTTCTGCTTCGTACATCTCCTGAAGTCCTGCTGTCCAGATGTCAGAAGTTTTGCTTTGATTAGATTTTTGCAATACTTTTTCGATGAGCCTCAATAGAATGGGAACATTGGGACTTGGTGGTTCTTCTTTTTGCCATTGGCGTTTGAGGTTTCTTATTTTTGATGCTAAATAAACATGATTTTTCTGATCGTAATGCATCATCACTTCAAGTATTTCGCAGGTGCTATACCAGACATCATTCTGTACATCAGGAAGTTGGTAATAATGATTTATCCAATGGTCGCAGCGGTCGTAATTTCCGAGAATTAAATGTACCAATACAATACGCAGACATATGGTTTGAATGACATTCGCTAATGTAGATACATGTGCAAAGTTTGATAGCCCCTCGGCAAAATCCTGCTCGGTTGCATAAATCTTATCGTATTCTTCGTAGTTTAGGATAAGGCGGGCTTCAAGACTATACCTGATGATAAAATAAGTTCTCCGAAATGTCTCCGTTGGTCCCTTGAATATCGTAGGATGCTTTTTGGGTAGTTCGATGTATTGTGTAAAATAACTATTTATTTCTGAGCGAGGGCTAGAATCAACTGATACAAGTAACAGATTGCCCCATCCGATTATATATTCATTTAAATTCCATCTTTCATAAGGAAGTGGCTCCCACAATGCTATTATTTGCTTTTGTATATTGAGCATCTTCGGGAGATTTCTTTGCAGGTAACAATGATGTGCTTGGGCTCTTAATATAGCGTGTTGGCAAATTACAGGCAACTCTTTCAGACGTGCGGCATATTCTTGTATTTTATGGAAAGTTTCTTGATGATCAGAGGAATTGGGGTCAGTTATAAACATCATTTTTCTTGTAATATCTGAGACTTGATTGATGAGTAGCAGTTGATTCAATGTCCATTCGATTTTGTTGACAACTTCTCTTTTCAGCTCTTGATACTTATGATGATTTAAATGGGTAATATTGAGTGCCTCCCGATGTACATGATGTATCCTCAACAGGTAATTATAATCTTCCAGTCTTGAAGCGGTTTCTTCTGCTTCGTGAATTTCTTTTAGAGCAAGTTCGGGTAAATCAGCGTACAAATAAATATTACAATAATCAAGGTGTTGCTCTATATTTTCATTATAAATTTGAATCTTATTGCGGAGAGATTTCCTTGCTTCACCTTGCAAGGTATCCATGATTTTGTTGTGTAGGTATTTGATACATAGATTGGGATTAGTGATGTTTTTCTTTGTAAAGAATTTTTCCAAAGCCAAAAGGTCAAGCTCCTCTTGTGTATTCAAATAGTCAAATAATTTCAAAAAATCTTTATCCTTCTTATAGTTTTGATTAGTGAGTTTGAAATATCGCTTATCCGATCGTGACATCTTCTTAATCAATCGAAAGACAATCTCTGCTTTTACCTTCTTTCTGGTCTTTTTCATATACGCGAGTGTGCATTAATTTCGTAAAATTTTTTTTCGTATAGAAAATAAAAAAAATATTGGGAAATACAAATTGAAAAATCAACTTACATTTCCCTGTTTAGTTAGTATGAGTCGGATATATTACAATTGTACAAGCTTTTCTATTAACCTAACTGCGAAATTAATAAAATAGATAACGAAAAAAGATATAGTGTTGTAGTTTATAGAGTAAGGGAAATATTTTTGAGTAAGTTAGTATAAAAGTGTTTAATATTTTGATTATGAGTGTTGTATGTGTTGATGTTGTGGCTTGGGAATTTATTTTCAGGGATAAAAATGATAAAAGGGCGTGCAAATTGAGCATCAATCTGCACGCCCTGAGTCAGTATATGAAATGATATTAAAACTTCAAAAACTTCCCTCTGAACATTCTCCCATCATTTGTGTGAATGTGCAGGAGATATATTTGAGAATCGGGTAATTCTTTAATATTCAATTGTAAAATATCCGTTACTTGCATATCGCTTTGATAGAGGCGTTTACCGTTCATGGCGAATATGGTGACATTAAGATTCTCTGAATCCAGCGTGTTGGCAACTGCGGATAGATCCACATTGATTTGTGATTGTGCCGGATTCGGATAGATGCCTACTTCTTGTATAATCGTCTCTTGTTTTTGTGCGCCACCGCAATCTTCAATGACCACATCATCAATATACACGCGGTCATTATTGGCAGAAGCATCGCAGCGTATGCGGAACACCGTCGAGTTGCTAAAACCATCAACAGTCACTGTTTCATTGTAGCGTGTGCCGTTGGTGAAGTGCGTGCCGGATACCCAGCTTTGTACGACATTGTATGTGCTGCCGCCATTGGTGGACATCTCAAGAAGGAAATCTTCGCCTGTCTCCATGCTACTCGCAAAGAAGGAAAAGCTAATATCCAATGAAGTATAATTACTCAAATCCAACACATCAGTGTAAATGGAGGATTGCTGACCGGAGTTGTCGCGCAAGCGGACAGAGTATGTGCCTGTATTTGCATTGAGCGCATCACTACTTACATCGCCACCGCCATCGTTCCAGATGCCCCAGTCGGTCTCAAAACTTTCATTATTATAGGTGATGCAGCCACCGCCACCGTCGGGTGTGCCTGTGCAGGTGCAGTCGCTTCCCCATGTGTCGTTGATGGTATTGGAGTCGCCATCGTCGCAAGCAGTACCGATTAGGTTGTCGTCAAAATTCGGGCAGACATCATCGGCATTGCATACGCCGTCATTATCCGCATCGGCAAATGTTCCCACGCAATTACAATTGGCATCATAAATATCGCCTGTGGTACAGGCATCTCCATCATCACAAGTGCCACCAACCGTACAGTCAGGTGGATTTCCGCCTCCTCCATCATCCACGCAGGAAGTGATGTCACTGACCTGCGCTCTTACAGATGCACCGAGGCTACCGTCGTTATCCTCAATACAAACGATGACTGCCGTGATGAGTCCGGCGATGTCAACAGTAGCATTAGAAGTGTAGGTAGCGTGCGTCTGGGTGCTGCCGCCACTGATGTATTGTACCGTTACTAAGTCAATGTAGCGAGAGGCGGGCTTGCCGTTTACTCTTGCATTGACATTTGATAATGAGAATGAAACGTCTTGGTATTCGTCGCCGAGATTGAAAGTGGTACAGCTTTGTGAACCATTGGAGGATTCTACCGTTCCGCCGGATGATATGGTGGTGATGGTACAGCCGCCGCTCGACGGAGTTCCTGTACAGATACAATCGCTTGCCCAAGTGTCGTCTGTGGTATTCGGATCGCCGTCGTCGCAAGGTGTTCCGATGAGGGCATCGTTCAGATTTGGACAAGTATCATTCGCATCACAAATATTATCATTATCAGCATCTTGAAAAATACCTGTACATTCGCAATTGGCATTATATGTATCGTTGGTGGTACAAGCATCGTTGTCGTTACATGCTGTTCCAATTAAATTATCATCGAAATTCGGACAAACATCATTGGCATTGCATACGCCATCATTATCAGCATCCTGAAATGTTCCCGCACAATTACAGTTTGCATCATACACATCACCTGTCGTGCAGGCATCTCCATCGTCACAAGTCGCGCCCTCTGTACAGGAAGTTGTTTGTATACAAAAATTATTAATTTCTTCACTATTAAAATCCGCGATACTACTGAATAATACATTGCCCTGACCATCTTCTACGGAATAATTGCCATTTGGATTGTAACCACAACACATACCGTCGCCGTAGCTATCTTGCATCACAAAATCATAACAGCCTTGTGGCAAACAGATATATTCTGTGATTTGCTCCATGTTTCTATCATAGTTATTATGGATGACAACCGCCGTTCCTGTTTCGTCTCTGATTTCCCAACTAATTTCATAAGAATATGGGTCAAAACTAATATTGACGACTATGGTGTTTGTGCCTTGTTCGGCACAGGAATCTATGCCGTCGCATACGCCATTATTGTCCACATCTCCGTAAGGTGTACCTGTACAATTGCAATTGCCGTCATAAACGTCATTATAGGTGCAAGCATCGCCATCGTCGCAGGGAGAACCCGCAGATTCTACATTCGGGTCGTTGTCGTCGCAATCCTTGTTGGCGCAGATACCGTCACCATCAGCATCGGTAGCTACTCCGGCGCAATTGCAGTCGGCATCAAATACATCATTGTCGGTACATGCGTCGAGGTCGTTGCAAGGTTGTCCCGCTACGCTGCCGTCGCAGGTGAAGTTCAAATCTGATTTCCACAAACCTCTTCCGTAGGTAGATGCGTAGAGGGTTTGGTTGCGAATTTCCAATTCGGTGACTCGCACCAAAGGAAGTCCGTTGATTGCAGGTGACCAACTACCACTTGAATTGTCATCTTTGACAAATACGCCGGGATAGGTGCCGATGTACATGGTATTATTCGGGTCATTTCCGTAAAGTACACATGCAATAGAGATGTCGGCAGGGATGTTATTGGTGATGTCTGTCCAGGTAGCTCCGCCGTCGAATGATTCGATGATTTTTTGGTCGCTTCCGCTTATGGCAAGTGCAAGACGTTGAGGATTGGTGGGGTGAACATTGATGTAATTGACTTCGCTACCTGTGAGACTGCTGCTTGTCCATGTTGTGCCGCCATTCTGTGTGCGGTATAATGTATTGTTATAAGCAGCATAAATATATTGATTGTCGGAAGGCGCAATTTTCAATTCATCTGCATTCAAATTTGTTTGAAAATTAGAAATCATTTCCCAGCCTGCGCCTCCATTGGTGCTTTTCCAGATTTGATTTTTTCCGGTGTATAAGGTGTTTGAATTTATGGGGTCTTGTTCGAGCGGTGTTATCCAGTTTCCGTCGTTTTCTCCTGCTTGCGACATGTTGGTTACGGATTGTCCGCCGTCAATAGTTTTGTAGATATAACCAAATTGAATCGTGCCGTATATGGTATTTGCATCACTCCAATCAATAAAGGTTTCCATACCATCTGCCCCCAAGAAATCATACCAAACACCATTGCGAATGACTCCGCTGCCATTGTCCTGCGAACCTCCTGCAACCATATCCACTTCTGTCTGTGCTGCCCCGATTCTATAAAACTGTCGAATACCCAATCCCTGTGTAATGTCTGTCCACGAATCAGCTCCGTCTGTACTATAAAAAATACCGCCGTCTGTTCCGGCTATCAATCTATTTCCTTCATAAATCAATAAATCTATATCGGCATGGATAAAGGGTAATGAACTTCCCAAAACCCAATCTGTGCTTTGTGTCCAAGTCACACCGCCGTCCAATGACTTCCATGTTTCCGTGCCACCGATATGTATTTCGTTAGGATTGACCGGCGATACGACAACATCCATATCTCGCGGAGCTTGTCCACCGAGATTGGTTTGGGTGTATGTGAGAATGTTATTGCATTGGCAGTCATTATTCATTTGATTGGTCCAAGTCAGACCGGCATCTGTGGAGGTGTAGAAACCTCTGAATCCACCGTTAATTTCTTGTAAAGCATAGACCGATTGGGGCGCGGCGGGTGTCACCGCAAGCATGACGACTTCACCACCTCCGAATGGACCTGATATTTGTGTAAATGAATCTCCACCATTGGTAGAACGCAAGAAAATACCTGCATTGCCGGAGGCATATACGATATTAGGATTGCCGGGTTGAAATTCTAAATCGTACATACTCGAAGGCGCGTCGTGTACGAGGGTAAAGTTATTTCCGCCGTCAGTGGATTTGTATATGAATCCGGTAGCTTCTGCAATCGTAAAAATAATATTCGGGTCGGTGGGGTGCATTTTCAAGGTATTGTATTTTTGTAAAATGTCAACTCCATTAGAGGCAATCCAAGTGTTTCCTGCGTCAATAGAACGAAAAACACCTGCTGCTGTGCCTACCCAATAATGATTGCTATTGCTGTGGCTGATTTTGAGTGACCAAATGTCGATATTGGTTTCAAAATCGAAGATAGGTGTCCAAGTGGCGCCGTAGTCGGTGGTTTTCCAGATGCCGCCTGTGGGCGAGCCGACCAGAATATGTTGTTCGTCGTTGAGGTCGGTGGCGATAGCACTCAACCGCCCGATGTGAGATGACCACGTACTTGTGTTGACGGCTGCCATAGGTCCCATTTCTTCAAAACTTAGGGTCATGCCTGCGCTTTTGTAGGCATTTTGACTAACAAAAGATTTGTAAGCTGCGGCTGACCTTGATTTGGGAATGACTTTTCCGTCGGCATCCAGCGAGCTTTCCGCCCAATGCTTCCATCTTTGAAATTGTTTGTAGCCTTTTCCTTTTTCTCTGCCGATGACATCGAAATATCTTTCGGTACTGTCGGCAATTTCTTGGAGACTCATATTGGTCTCGTTTAAAAGTTGCTCATGGATGAGTTGGGCATTTATTGGGGTGTAAAAAACACATAATGTAAAAAAAAATGTAAGTGTCAGATAAATAGATGTTCTTCTCATAATTTTTCGTTTATTAATGGAAAGTGGAATAAGTGGTCATCGGCGAGTATTAGATTCTGGACGGAGCATTGTTGATATAATAGGAAGTGCAAATTGAAAATCAATCTGCACTTCCTTTAGTACCTTACTCACGAACTCTTGCACAAATTTGGCAAAAGTTGAGTTTCAGG
>JAHDEO010000146.1 GCA_020628725.1 Saprospiraceae bacterium | reverse complement strand
TTAGTTATTAATCACTACATTTGGAATGGTGACATGTACAGTAGTAAATACACCGGGGAGAGATTCTATCCGAATTTCGCCATCATACAATTGTACAATACGCTCACAGACTGCCAAGCCCGCCCCGACTCCTTCATAGGTTTTGTGGAGCCGTTGGAACATCTTGAATACTTTTTCGTGATATTCCTCATCTATGCCAATACCGTAATCGGTCACTAAAAGTTGGTGAGTATCGCCATTCGCCTGATGTTCGATTTTGATGACGCATGGTTCGTCTTTCTTTTTAAACTTGACGGCATTATCGGTGAGTTCGTTGATAAGCGTGAATGCGTGTGCGTAAGCCATTTGAATATTACCAACAGAATACGTAATATTCAATTGATTAGGAGCTAATTTTGTCTTGTACATTTTATCGACACAATCAATGATTTCTGCCAATTTCACTTTTTGGATAGCTTGTTTTTGAATGGCATTATAACTGAGTAAGCGATTCCATTTAAGGTTGAGTGCTTGGGCATCATCGACCATAAATTGAAGGTATTCGCGAAATTCATCGCCGAGTACATCGCCATATTTATTTCTTATCAATGTAGCAAAACTCACAATACCGCGAACAGGCTCGCGCATGTCGTGAGAGATGATATGCGTAAATTGTTCCAATTTAACATTGTGGCGTTTTATCTCTTGGTTTTTCTGTTCCAGCAGCTTGATTTCCTTTTCCCGTTCCTCAATGATTTGGTTAATATTTTTACCTCTTGAATCTATAAGTTCCTTTTCCATAGCTCCTTTTAGTTGCTTGATGAAAGGGTAGGCTTTGTTAAGTTCGCCATTATTTTCATAAAAATCAATGAAATATTCGAGCAAATCTTTTTTACAATATGCTACTTCGTATTGCTCTGAGTAATGAAGTGTCCGTTCAAAATAAGAAATGGCTTTGGATTCTTCGTTTTTTTTGAGATAAATCTTGGCTTGTAATGCCATAACATTGCATTGGCTGAGATGAAAGGATTGTTTATTGGCGATTTCCAATGCGTTAGTTGACATGGTAAGTGCCTGTTCTAATTCATTTTCTTGAAGATATATTTGTCCCAATGCGGCAAGTGTATGGATGTGAATTTTTGTATATCTACGATCTTCTTCTATGCTATTCTTAATGACCGTCAACACTTGATGTAAACTGCTTTTGGCTTCCTGTATTTTTTCGAGTTTCAGAAATGCAAATGACTTATTGAAATTCAGCAAAGCCTGATAATATTTATTATGAATTTCGTACGCAACTTTTATCCCCTCATCAAAAGACATTATAGCCTTATCATATTGCTCAATTTGCCCTTGCAATACCCCAATACTACAATAAATAACAGGATGCTCTTGCCGAAAATCAAACTGTAAAGCTTTCAGGAAGTAATCCAGCGCTTGTTCACGATTTCCCATTTGGTCCTGAACAATACCCAGTGCATGAGTATTTTGACAGAGTCTTATATGGTCATCGGGAAAGTATTTTCGACGGATGGAAAGTACATTTGAAAAGAGTCGTAATGCTTTTTGAGTTTCACCCAGAAGGTTGAAACAGATAGCCATGATTTGTTCGCTACGACTACTATAATCTTTATCGCCCAATTCAATTGCTAAATCTCTGCTCTTTTTTGCCAAATCAAGCGCAGCCGACGGATTTACACTTCTCATCCCGGCGGCTTCTTTGTAGATACGTAGCATCTCAGTACGACGAAAGCCTACTGAACCTCTGTCTTCAGTTTGATGGTGCATATGATACTGCAAGGAGTGTGGCACACAAGAAATTAAATCAAGCCTCTTTTTAACACATATAAATATACATTAAAATGTTTTCTTGTGCAAGTTGTAGTTGTGAAAACGGCTCAATCCCAATAAGTAATTCAAGTTGCGAACAACTTGAATTACTCCAAATTCCAAAAAATAAAAATGAAGCTCTTGGAACTTGGGATTTGATGTTTGGAATTTTACTCGGTTACGAGTTTCATATCGACTTCTTTTCGTTCCATATTCACATCCAAAATCTCCACACGAACTTGCTGTCCCATACGATACGTATCGCCCGACCACTGTCCTTTCGCCATAAAGCGATTTTCAAGGTACATCGGTTCATCTATCGTATCAAATCGCACCAAACCTTCACATTGATTGCCCGCAATTTCTACAAAAATACCGCGTTCAATAATGCCCGAAATCACGCCGTCAAACTCCTGTCCGATACGGTCTTTGAGGTATTCAGCTTGTTTGTATTTTACCGATTCGCGCTCAGCTTCCATTGCTTTGCGTTCTTGATTGGAAATATGTTTGCATTGCATCTCCAATTCTTCTGCGTCCATGCGATGCGCTTTCTCCAAATTTCGGAATAAAATCCTGTGTACCAATACATCTGCATATCGACGAATGGGCGAAGTGAAGTGTGTATAATTGTCAAATGCCAAGCCGTAGTGACCAATATTTTCTGTAGTGTAGACCGCCTTTGCCATCGTTCGAATGGCAAGTGGTACGAGCAATTTGAGCGCATCGTTCGTCTCGGCTTCCTTCATTAACTTGGTATAAGCCGCAGCGATTTGTCGAGGCGTATCAAACTCCAATTTGTAGCCCATTTGCATAGCGTATTGAGCAAATTCGCTGACTTTTTCCGGATCCGGCGCATCGTGTACACGATATACAAACGGGATGGGTGCAGAGTCTTTGTGCTTCGCAAAAATAGTCGCCACTTCACGATTTGCTAAGAGCATAAAATCTTCAATCAGCAAGTGAGCATCCTTCCGAATTTTCAAATACACATCAATCGGTTTGCCCACCTCGTCTAATACAAATTGTACTTCTTCCGTCTCAAAATTAATCGCACCTTTTTTGAATTTTTGTTTACGCAATTTATAAGCGATTTTATTGAGTTTTTTTAATTCTTCAGCAAAATCACCTTCGCCTGAATCCAGGACTTCCTGAGCTTCTTCATAAGTAAATCGACGATTAGAGTGCGTCACCGTTCGCCCAAACCAACGATTGACAATTTTATCACTTTTATCAAATTCAAATACCGCTGAGAAAGTCAATTTATCTTCATTCGGACGCAACGAACACAGTTCATTCGACAACCTCTCCGGCAACATTGGCAACACTCTATCAACAAGATATACCGAAGTCGAGCGTTTCAAGGCTTCCTTATCAATGGCGGTGTTTTCCTTTACATAATGCGTTACATCCGCAATGTGTACGCCTACTTCGCAATGTCCGTTTTCCAAATATTGAATTGACAAAGCATCATCAAAATCCTTTGCTGTCAATGGGTCAATCGTAAAGGTCGTCACCTCGCGCATATCGCGTCTGCGGGAGATTTCGCGTTCGGTGATTTCTGTTGGCATTCCGTCCGTTTGTTGTATCACCGTCGGAGGAAATTCGAGATTAAAACCTTGCTGAATCAAGATGGATTTCATCTCAATATCGTGACTACCCGCCTCGCCGAGTACCATGGTCACGCGACCCGACGGGCTGCGTTTTTCATTCGTATGCCATTCCGTGATTTGTACAATGACTTTCTCTCCATCACTTGCGCCTTTTGTCTTTTTAGGTGGCACGTAAATATCAATCGGCATCCGCCGTGAGTCTGCGACTACGAAAGCAAATTTCTTGGAAATATGAATCGTACCGATAAAACTTTCGGTGGCGCGTTTCAGCACTTCTACGATGCGTCCTTCGGGCTTTAATTTCTTCGAGTTGGGTGAATATTCCACCTTTACCCTGTCGCCGTGCAGTGCTGCGCCTACATTTCGCGGAGCTACATGAATATCGTGTTCAAGGTCATCGCAAACGATGTATGCCGAGCCGCGTTGGGTCATGTCTACGCGCCCTTCTGCCGTCACTTTCGGACGTACGCGATGACCGATAGCGAGCTTGTATTTTTCGTTGGATAATTTGATAATTTTACCTTCTGATTGCAACTGCTCCAATCGCGCCTCTACTGCATCTACGGAAGTTTTTTCTCTGAGTTTTTTCTTCAATTGCGCGGCATTGTACCGCTTTTTAGGGCTTCTTTTAAATATAAAAAAGATGTCTTGTTTTAGTGTCTTATTTTTGTTTTTCTTTCTATTCATAATGAATGAGTGAATGAATTTTGAATGAATGAATCAAGAAAGATGAATGAATTATCGCGATATATGTGCGATTCATTCATTCCTTCATTCAAAATTCATTCATTGTCCCATCTTGGGAAATATTAATAATGTGGTGTTGGGAAAAGGATGTGGGAGTAAGGTTTTTGGTGTTTTGTGCAGATTCGCCTTCTTTCACTTCTATCTTCCAACTGCTCGTAATAACGGCTACTGTGACTTTAAACGAGGATTCGCCAGAAATAGTTCCGGCGATGCGTTTTTTTTCTACAAAATTTCCTTTTTTATCGAATATCGCCAACCAATAATGGTACTCCATCAAACCCGCTTGCCAATACACCAAACCATGAAATTCTTTGGTATCCGGCAATCGAAAACAAGGGATAAACTCCGTGAATTCATCAATGGCTTCGCCTTCTTCCAGCAGAAATTGACTAATCGAGTCTACCGAAAGTGGTTTGTTTTTCTTTTCGAATTCACGGACAGCATTGGGCGTGAGTTCGACAGGCAATTTTGCCTTTGGAAATTTGGCGGTGAGTGTGGTGAAACCTGCGCGTTTGGTTTGTTTTGCCATAAACAATGAGTAAATGATTAGATGAATAAATGAGTAAATAAAACACCTGTTTATCAATTCATTATCCAATAAAACCCATTAATTTGGATTGTTTAATTTGTAATAATTTCAATGCAAAGATAGCTAATTGAAATCTCAAATTCCAAACAACGCTAATGACCTTATTATTGAACTACATTTTCTTCTTAATTCCGATTCCTAACATATGCTGCATTGATTTTACATAATATGGAAACTCAATAAATTCACTTGAAATGGTAGTGTAAAAAGAATACTGCGGAACAAGATAATAGCTTTCGGAGATAGGTATGTCGTAAGCTACACGGATATTTGCGCCGACATAATACTTTGCATTATATGAGTCGTGTCTTTCATTTAGATTGCCGGATGATTCTATCAATTCAACTTCAGGATATTCATTTGGATTAGGGGTGAACGATACGATACGCTCGTCGTACACAGCTTCTACTTTTTCATGGAGGAGTGCCGAAAATTGAGTTCCGATATTGATATTCCACCGTTTTTTTATCCTAAAATTGACAGGATAAAGCCCCAACCGGAGAACAGTTTTGTTTATCTGCCCATCAATTAAATATTTGTCATATGGGACATCACTTATCTGACTCGCCCTTAGTCCACCGCTATATGTATTTAATCCCAAAGTAAAGCGCAGACGGACTCTGTTCAAATACACATCGTCAATACCTACATTCAAATCATATCCTGCTTTTGTAGTGAATGAGGTACTCATATAAGCATAATCAAAGTGATAAAAGCTATTGAGCTGAACTCCTGTATTGAATTCCAAACTTTGAGCTGATGTATTGATACTCAAGGCTAAAAAAAGTAAAAATAGTGTGTTTTTCATTTTAAATAAATTTATGGTTATCCAATTACCCCAAAAACCTCCTGCCAAGCATCCCTTCCCAATACCGTATAATAAAAAAACGCTCCCAACCATCCGTGAAACGTCCCCAATACAATCAAATTTCTATTTTTTAAGGATAATGTAGCATAAACAAGTGCCAATACAAATGTACCGCAAATCAATAGATGATGCGGATAATGCACCACGCCAAATATCAAAGCAGTAATCAGTACAATCAACCAAGCAGATAACTGAGTGCGCTTCATATCCCGTAGATTTTTGGTAATTAATCCTACGACAATAAATTGTTGTACGATTCCCCAAAAAGGATACAACAACAAAATGGGTATAATGTGCCAATTCAAAATATTCGTCCCACGATAATTTCCGATAACGACAAATGCGATGACACATAATAAGCCAACAGGCAGCAATTCAAGAAAAGTTTTCCGAAAATTTGTCTTTCCAATACCCCAGTATTCAAGCATATCATGTTTTCCCCAACACCTATAACACACATATCCAACCCAAAATATAACTATCACCAAAATATACAGCAATCGCCAATTCATCCAATCCATACAAATGAATTTCCCTAAACCCGTCAGGACAACGGCGAGGACTTCGAAGTATCTTGTTTTATCGTTAATTTGCATGATTATATTGTTTTGTGTCTCACAAGAAACACAATAACCATCTGGCAATCAAATAATTTAACACTCCTTAACATTGTACAGGACAGGTCACAACCTGTCGCTACATTGAACTTGTACTTGATTCTTGTGCTTGAACTTGCTATCCCGCCCAACCCTCGCGGTCAAGGCTTCGATACTGAATAGCTTCTGCTAAATGCTCCATTTTAATGTCATCAGATTTACTTAGGTCGGCTATTGTGCGGGCGACTTTCAGGATGCGATCGTAGGCACGGGCGGAGAGTTGGAGTTTGGTCATCGCGGTTTTGAGGAGGAGTTGACCGGTTTGGTCAATTTGGCAGACTTCGCGTACCATGCGGCTGGGCATTTGGGCATTGGCGTGAAGTGTTTTTTGGTCTTTGAAGCGTTCTTGTTGGATTTCACGGGCGGCAATCACACGCTCAACGATTTTTTCACTTTTTTCGGCAGGACGCATTTCCGAAAGTTGGTCATAGGAAATCGGTGTCACTTCTACATGCAAATCTATCCTATCCAACAAAGGTCCTGATATTTTATTCAAATAACGTTTCACCACACCCGGACCGCAGACACAATCTTTTTCAGGATGATTAAAATACCCACATGGACAAGGATTCATAGACGCCACCAACACAAAATTAGAGGGATAATCCACTGAAATTTTAGCACGGGAAATGGTCACTTTTCGTTCTTCCATCGGCTGTCGCAACACCTCCAAAACAGCACGTTTAAATTCCGGCAATTCATCCAAAAACAAGACCCCGTTATGCGCCAGAGAAATCTCTCCGGGTTGCGGATTGGAGCCGCCGCCCACCAATGCTACGTCGCTAATCGTATGATGCGGCGCACGAAAGGGGCGGGTAGAAATCAGTGAAGCGTTGGACGGCATACGCCCGGCTACAGAATGTATCTTCGTGGTTTCCAGTGCTTCATATAGCGACAAAGGTGGCAATATGGTCGGAAATCGCCGCGCCAACATCGTCTTACCCGCTCCCGGCGGACCTATCAAAATGACATTATGCCCGCCTGCGGCGGAAATCTCCATCGCACGTTTGATGTTTTCCTGTCCCTTGACATCCGAAAAATCGACTTCGTAAATATTTTGTGCATAAGCAAACTCCTCTCGCGTATCGACTTCAGTGGGTTTGATGTCGCTTTCTCCATTAAAAAAATCGACCACTTCGCGCAAACTTTTCATGCCATACACTTCCAGATTGTTGACGATGGCAGCTTCGCGGGCGTTTTCTTTGGGTACGATTAATCCTTTAAATTCTTCTTTTCGTGCCTGTATTGCAATCGGCAAGGCACCTTTTATCGGACGCAATCCGCCATCAAGCGACAGTTCGCCCATGATGATATATTTGGATAATTCGGTATCGGATATTTGCTTGGTAGCGGCGAGCACGCCTATACAAATCGGCAAGTCGTAAAATGAGCCTTCTTTGCGAATATCGGCGGGAGCCATATTCGCTACGATACGCACGCGAGGCAGTTCGAGGTCGTTGTTTTTTATAGCGGCTTCGATGCGCTGATAACCTTCTCGCACCGCGCTATCCGGCAAACCTACCAGCGAGTAACCGGGCGTACCCTGCTGAAATTGACCACCTGCATTGACCTCAATTGTAATCGTTTTGGCATCAACACCATATACCGCACTGCCATATGTTTTTGCGAGCATGTTTGTCGTGTTTTTTGAACCACGAAGCGCACGAAGGACACGAAATCACAATTAACGCAGAAGGAAACAAAGACAGTCAGGGAAATTTCTTTATCAACCTTCGTTTTCTTTGCGTTTGTTTGGTTTTTATCCCGAAAGATTTCGGGATTCGTGTCCTTTGTGGTTCAATATTAATTGGAAAAAATCAAATATAGGCAGGCATTTCCAGAATAAGAATTTTATTTAGGAAAAAATTGCGTAGTGCATTTTTGGGGCTAAAAATAAGTATGAAAATCAACGCTCCGCAGTCATCGTATCCGCTACACGTGATACGTAATCTTGTTGTGCATTCACCTCGTTGACAATCGAATTTACAGAAACCGTTGCGCCCGAAATGCCGTCGATTTCCTTATCGACGCGAAGTTCGCCACCGCGCTTTCCGATGAATTGTTTGAGCCAGTTTTTTGCGGTGATTTCATAACCGCGTTCAGAGCTGTATTCGACGACTTTTACGTTGGCAATTTCGCCATTGGGATTGTATAGGGTAGAGAAATAGAATTGCTCGTATTCGGCATTATCGGCGTGTTGGATAGCATCGCAACCTCCAATTTTACAGCCATTTGTGAGCGTCACCATGCCGTAGCCAATTAATTTATTTTCAGAGCTTTTTATCTCAAAAAAATCGTGTGCGTAGGAATTGGAATCTGCCACGAGCCTTATCATTTCAAATTCATCCGCATCAAACGTTTTACTGATTTGTTTCTTAATTTTCTTTTGCAAATACGGCGGATAAAAATAGTCGCTGTATTGTGTAAAACTTAATAAAGTTACACTTGAAACCAATAATGCAGAAATAATAATGTTTCTCATTTTGAAATAAAAAAAATTATAAAATTACGTACTATTTGTCCGTCCACTGTTAGCGAAACCAAACGCCAATACCGAGATTAAAAATATTATCCCAATCGTCGCTTGCTGCATTTTTAAGGAATTGATAATCAGCTTTCAACGCTACGCCATCATTCAATTTCCAATCCATACCCGTTGTGATGACCACACGGTCGTAGGCATCATTTTTCGTCAAATCTTCGGCGACTTGTGCGTGCGTATTCATTTTTTCAAAGCGCACAAAAGGAATTAATTGTGTACCCGCTTCTGTATGACTGAGGACGTTATAACCAGTCTCTAAATAATACCCAAACAAACGACTACCCACATCCGAACCAGTAAATGTATTGTACGCCGCCGTATTACCAACATTCGCAAAATTCAATTGCCCGCGAATGTGAAATGCTTTCAAATCATAACGCGCATCCAAGCCCAACATCGTCAAATTCACCACCGAACTATCTGCTTGCGCTCGTGCAAATTCATCGTTTCTATCCATCCCATTAAAGAGCGTAGATTGGGTTTTTCCGGTGTAAAGTGCTGCGCCAATATTCAAACCGCGTATGCCGTAGTAGTTGAGTTTAGTGGAAAAATTAGGAGCTGACATCACCGACTCCGCGCCTTTTTGTCTGCCTTTTCGGAAACCATCCGAACCGCGTAAATTTGCGCTACCATCGTAGCCCAAAAAACCATTCATCACATACGCCTGATAACGCAACGAAGCCTCTTGAATATTACCCGAAAAGCCCATACCAATTTCGCGCCAAGTCGTCGGCACTATCACCTTATCAAGTATCGGACGCTCTACGCCATAGAAGGTCGTTGGTTCGTGATATTCATTGATAATACCCATTGGCACGAGCAGCAAACCACCTTTCAACGTAACATAATTATTGATTTTGTAATCAAAAAATGCTTGTTCGACAAAGACCTCGCTGACGTGTTCGTA
Source organism: Saprospiraceae bacterium (assembly GCA_020628725.1). Taxonomy (GTDB): domain Bacteria; phylum Bacteroidota; class Bacteroidia; order Chitinophagales; family Saprospiraceae; genus JAHDEO01. Next base: position 4,982 of record JAHDEO010000146.1, on the reverse strand, counting down.
TTCAATTTCAGTGTAGAATGCGACTTTCTTATCGAATTTATAACCAAAAAGCATCACTAAGCGATGTACGTCCAAATTGCCATTTTCGCGAATATCACCGCCTACAGGTTGGTTGTAGTGAATCCCTGCATACCCACCAATCATCGTCTTACCGCCACTTGTGGTTGACCAACCGTAAATGGTATTACCCTGATTGGGGTTATTTGCGTTGTTTGGATTGGTTTGAGCCGTTGCCCATGTACATCCGCAAATTGCCAAAATTATGAACGCAAATCTACTCAATTTCATCGCTATTTTTATTTAGATTTATTGTAAACAACTCTTTCGACGACAAAATTATATTCTATTTGGATTAAGTCCAAATAAAATGAACAGTTTTTTGTAACATCTTCATAAATTGTTAGTGTTTGAGCAAAGTAGCTTAAATTTTAGTAGAAGATAGAGTAGCTTATTGTTAGTTGAGCGTTTATAAATCAAGAATGCTCTAAACATTTTTCCAAAAAAAACATTTATGTATCGAAAATTACACAAATATGAAATACACCGTCGGAATTGATGACATGGCACTCTATGTGCCGAAACTCTATCTTCCTATCGAAACCCTCGCCGAAGCCCGTAATCTCGAATATGCCAAGTTGAACAAAGGACTCGGACTCACCCGAATGGTCGTACCCGATGTACACGAAGATGCCGCAACGATGGCTGCCAATGCCGTGCATCAAATCATCGAACGTAACCAATTGCGACCACAAGACATCGGGCGTATTTACTTGGGAACGGAGTCGGCATTGGATGGCGCGAAGCCTACGGCAACTTATGTTTTGGAGATGTTGCGCCGTAAATATCGGGATGAATACGGCGTTTCGTGCTTTGAAAATTGCGATGTGGTGGATTTGACTTTTGCTTGTGTGGGTGGTGTTGATGCTTTGCAAAATACGCTGGATTGGGTGCGTAGTGCAGAGGGGCGCGTGGGTATCGTCGTCACGTCTGATTTTGCGAAATACGAACTCGAATCCGGCGGTGAATACACGCAAGGTGCGGGTGCGGTGGCGATGTTGGTCAAGCATCATCCGCGACTGTTGGCGATAAGCGGTACGTTTGGTGTGGCAACTCGTGGGGTGCATGATTTTTACAAACCGCGACGTACTTTTTCTAAGGAAAAACTGGTGCGTGAAGTCCTTGATTTAGCAGGAATGACAGAGATGGATGCTGCGGAAATATTGGCAAAATTACCTGATTCATTGCAAGTGAATGGTATTTTGGATGAAAATGACGAAACACTTGAATTACACAAAGAAACGCCCATTTTTGATGGTCAATATTCCAATTGGACCTACCAGAATCGTATTCGCGAAGCCTATTTGAATTTTTGTAAAAATGCGCTTCACACAAATGAAATCAATGATGATGAAGATGTTTTGAATGCTTGGGAACGCTTGGTTTTTCACCTGCCGTATGCTTTTCACGGAAAACGTATTGCTTCCGAAATTTTTATGTTATCTCTCAAAAATCAAAATAAATGGGCTGCCTTTGCCGAAAATCTCCCGCCCGAACCTATCCAAGTAAATTACACCGACAACGCTCAGTACGAAAAAGACCGAGTAGGCTTCTTACGTGCAATTACAAAGACGGATGAATACCGTGCTTTTGTAAATGAAAAATTAGAAAAAGCCCAACGTGCTTCCTCGCTTGTAGGCAATATGTATGCTTGTTCGATTTTCTTGGCATTGATGAGTACGCTTGAATCTGACTTACAAGATAATAGCAACCTTACGGGTAAGCGATTGGGCTTATTGGGTTATGGAAGTGGTTCAAAGTCGAAGGTATTTGAAGCTGTAGTTCAACCTGAATGGGAGTCGGTCGTGTCTCAATTCAAAGTGTTTGATACGCTTGAAAGTGGTCGTTCGTTGGACTATGCGACCTACGAAAAATTGCATCGTAAGCAATTGACTGAAAGCGTTTTACCACCTTCGGGTGAATTTGTATTGGAGCGAATCGGAGAGGAAGGTGTACGGCTTGGAGCGCGATATTATAAGTGGGTAGCAGCACAGGGAGTTCGTGAAGAAACGGCTCATTCGCAAGTGCCTGAACTTGTGGAAGCGTAAAACGATTTTGCAAATCGTTCTCTTGTATCGTGGGAACGATTTGCAAAATCGTTTTACGTTCAAATTCTGTATATTTGCCCCGTGAAAAAAATCCGTCATATCCTCCTGCTCGTCAATATGTGTTTTGCCCTTACTTGCTTTGGGCAACAGTATAATTTTATCAAATATAGTATCTCCGAGGGCTTGCCTCAATCGCAGGTGTATGCGGCGCACCAAGACAGTCGCGGGTACATTTGGTTTGGAACACAAGGCGGTGGTTTGAGTCGTTTTGACGGGAATAAATTCACCAATTTTTCCACAAAAAACGGATTGCCTTCCAATCACATTCAAGCGATATACGAAGACGGAAATCGGCAAATTTGGGTGAGTACCAAACGCGGGATTTGTCGTTTTACGGGAAAGAAATTTGAGCCTGTCTTACGTAAAGAAAAACCTGTAACGGATGCTTGGTCATTCGTTCAGAAAAACGATTCTACCTTGTGGGTGGGTACGCGGACGGGCATTCTTGCGTATTCATTTTCCGATAGTACGTTTACACAAAAAAAAGGAATGCCTTATAATCTTCCCGTTAATCAATTTTTCCAAACAGAAAAAGGTTTGTGGGTGGCTACGGATGAAGGCGCGTGGTTTGTGGGGAAAGAAACCAAACAATTCAGCACGCCTGATGCTGCACCGATACTTGCGATTACGAAGGATAGTGAAGGATATATTTGGGTGATTGCCTTTGATGGAAATGTGCGGATTATTGATGAAAATACGCTGCTGACTGTCCGTGAATTTAAAGAACGAAAACTTGAGAGGACGCAATGCGCCTACACCGCGCAAGATGGTAAAATTTGGGTAGGTACGCAGAAAAGGGGCATCTCGATTTACTCTCCACAAGATTCTTCATGGACACGCGTATCAGAGCGTGAAGGCTTGCCACATCCTCATATTCGCAGCATTATACAGGATAAATGGAATAATGTATGGATAGCCACCTCCGGTGGCGTGGCGAAGTATTTGGGGCAATTTTTTATTCATTTTAATAAAAATAATGGCTTACATGGGAGTCGAATTTACGCGCTTTGTAAGGCGCAAGATGACAAGATTTGGTTTTCAGCTTCTGACGATGGGATTGGTACTTATGATGGTTTTCAATTTCAAAAATCGGAACGTGATAGTAGTTATATTGATGTAAAAAGTAGTGTAATATTCGAGGATTCGCGGGAGCGATTGTGGATTGGTACACAACAGAAGGGCATCATGGTATTGGACACGATTGATTCGTTGGGCTATCGTTTGATAACGAAATTGGATGGGCTGCCGAGTGATTGGGTTCATAGTATCGCGGAAGATGCAGAGGGCAATATTTGGGTGGGAACACAAACTGAAGGTATCGCAAAAATCACGGAAGTGGATTCCACACAAATGATTATCGAAACTTTCGGAAAAGCAGAATTAAGAGAAAGTAGAATACGAACATTATGCAGCGATAATTACGGCAAAATATGGTTTTCAACACGACGTGGACAGGTCGGATATTTTGAGGAAGGAAAATTAGCAACCATCTATGACCGAAATGATGGTTTGCCCCGTGAATCTATCAATTCGATTGCCTTTGACAGCTTGGGACGTACTTGGGTCGGTACGGCTGGCGAGGGGATTTTTATGCTCAATCCTGAATCGGAAGAAGGTGCTTTTGAACCTCTGAAATCGGAGAAAAAATTGACTTCGGACAATATTTATTTGTTGATTTTTGACCGTGAAGGCAATCTATGGGCAGGTAGCGAAAATGGCTTAGACAAAATCACGCTGAACGAAACCGGAACGGTACTCGACATAGAACATTACGGCAAAAACGAAGGCTTTCTCGGTATCGAAACTTGTAGAAATGCAGCCATTTCAGATGCAGATGGCAACCTGTGGTTTGGTACAATGAATGGTTTGACGAAGCATACGCTTTCACAGAAAAGTCGGGAGGTGTTGCCGCCTGTTTTGCATTTTGAAGACATTACTTTATTTTATAAATCGCTTTCAGAAACACCTTATAATGAATGGGTTGCCTCGTCGGGTGGTTTGCGGGATGGCTTGGAATTGCCGTATCGTCAGAATCATTTGAGTTTTGATTTTAAGGCGATAAATTTGAGTGCACCGGAGTCGATTCGTTATCGTTGGAAGATGGAAGGCGTGGAGGAAGAATGGTCGCCACTATCGACGCGAGAGTCTGTGAATTATTCTCAGCTTTCGCCGGGTGAATATACATTTACAGTGCAAGCAGTGACGGATGATAATTTATATTCTGACCCTGTTTCGGCTTCTTTTGTGATTCAAAAACCATTTTGGCAATTGCGTTGGGTACAGGCATTGGCGGCGGCTGTGGCTGCTTTGTTGATTTTTCTTTTTGTGAGAGGTAGAATCAGAGCCTTTCGTAAGAAAGAGGAAGCAAAACGCCAAGAACTTGAAATGCAAAATCACGTCTTGGAATTGGAGCAGAAAGCCTTGCAATTGCAGATGAATCCGCATTTTATTTTTAATGCTTTGAATAGTATTCAGTCGTTGGTAGCGGCAAAGGAAAATTTGACGGCACGGAGTCAGATTCACAAATTTGCGGCATTGATGCGGAGCATTTTATCTAATTCACGTAAAGAAAAAATCACCTTGAAAGAGGAAATTAATACATTGGACAAATACCTTCGTATGGAACAATTTTGCCAACCTGTTCCATTTGATTTTGAGATTCAAGCACCTACTGATGTGGATGCGGAGGAAATCGAATTACCACCAATGTTATTGCAACCTTTTGTGGAAAATGCGGTGATTCACGGCATTTCGCATTTACAAAATAAAAGAGGAAAATTGTTGATAAATTTTTCGATAGAAAAAGAAAAAAATAAC
>JAHDEO010000145.1:5497-14716 GCA_020628725.1 Saprospiraceae bacterium | reverse complement strand
TGGACAAAAAATACATTTCATATTCATCAAAAAAATAATTCTAAACAGCCTCTAACATTCTGTTAATTGTATTATAAGACGCAAAGGTAAGGGCTTTGTTTCCTTTTTATGGATATTTTTACCTTTTAGTGAAAAAATGAAAAGCGATTATACTGTGAACGGGGTAAATTTCGGAAAATACTAACGTCGTTAGACGTGGCTCATTTAGTAGCCCCAAGTTTCAACTTGGGGAGCAATTTCCCGCCCCAAATGAGTGTCATGGACACGGTACATTGAGCGATGCAACGTACCTACGGCATTCCGATTGTGTGGGGATAAACCTTTCCCCAAGTTGAAACTTGGGGCTACTAAATCGGGCGTGTCTACCGACACTCTTTCATTTCGCTTTCTGAAATTTACCCCGTTCAAAGTATAATACACTAAATCGCGTATGACACTATCTTTTATTTTTTCTATAAAAATTAGATTTACCTCTCGAAGATTTTGGTTTTCTTGCTTGATATGCTTTTTGTGATGAATTATAAATCAAGAAAATCGCGGGGCGTTTGTGCAAATCAGGCGGTGGGTTTTGCTGCCATTCGTGGACAGTTTTTGTACTGATAAATTGGGTGGCTAAGGTCAAATCAACCGCAATGCAAAAGCGAGTGTACGGGCTGAGGTGTTTCAATACATCTTGAATTAAGGCATTATTACGGTAAGGTGTTTCGATAAAAATACGGGTTTGATTATTGGCAATGGATTGATTTTCTTCACGTTTGAGTGCTTTGATACGGGCATCGGGTTTGGAGGGCAAATACCCCGTAAAGGCAAATTGTTGACCATTCATACCCGATGCCATCAATGCCAACAAAATAGAGGAAGGACCAACAAAAGGCACCACTTCGACCCCTCGACGATGCGCCAAAGCGACAATCTCCGCACCCGGATCTGCCACACCCGGACAACCCGCCTCCGAAAGTAAACCCATATTTTTCCCCTCAAAAATATCGTCTAAAAATGTCTCGCGTTCGTTCTCGTCAGTGTGTTTGTTAAGTTCATAAAAAGTCATATCATTAAAAGGAACGGGCGTCTTGATATCTTTCAAAAATCGCCTTGCCGATTTTGCTCGTTCCGCAATAAAAGTGTCCAGCGTATGCACCACATCAATCGCATATTGCGGCAAACCAATCGCCGAACCCTCGCCCATCGAACTCGGTATCAAGTACAATTTTCCTTGTTGATTCATCATGCAAAGATATTAGACTTAAGACGAGAGACGAGAGACGAGAGAGAAATATTTTTACTTTTTACAAAAAATCTTACTCATATCTCATGTCTCTCGTCTCTCGTCTAATATCTTTGCACCATGCAGCAATCACTTTTTATTGTTATTGAAGGCTTGGATGGGTCGGGTAAATCGACAGCGGCACAGCACATGATTCCTTTGCTCGAAAAAGAACTCAACGTCCGCGTTACCCTCACCCATGAACCAAATCGCAATTATTGCGGCGGTAATTATATTCGTGATGTATTGGAGAAAAAAATCACTGAATTTCATCCGCGTGTGTTGCCGCTTTCCTTTGCTGCGAATCGACTTGACCATTGCACGCGCCTCATCAATCCGCTACTTGCCGAAGCGGGAAATATTGTGATTTCAGACCGTTATTATTTATCGTCATTGGTATATCAAAGTAGTGAGGATTTTCCTTTTGAATCGGTAATGAAGCTCAATGAAAAAGCGACTCGACCGGATGCGATTTTCTTTTTGAATGTAAGTAGTGAAGTCGGCTACGCACGTATGGGTACACGCGACCAAGCCGAAGAACTATTTGAAAGCCGACTCGAAGAACACCGAAAAAAATACCTGCAAGCGATTGATTTTCTGAGAAATACAACTCACGACAACATTGTTGAGATTGATGGAAACGGCACGGTAGAGCAAACCGTAGCGCAAATGATGAGGGTGATTCGACAATTAAGTGTGCAGTCATAATCGTCGAATTTTGCTTACGATTGGTCGATGAAAGGTGAAAATATTCACAAATGTGGCTATTTTCAAATTTATTAGACTTTATTCTGAAATAATTTGTAATGAATGGAAATAAGGATTTTTTTGCTAATCAAGGCGGTCAAATATGAGTTATGCCGTCGCATAGGGATTGTTTGACCAACGAAGAGTAGCGAAAAAAGACTATTTAGCTTCATACAAATTATTTCAGAATAAAGTCTATTATTAACACTAAATCGAAGCACATGAAAAACTATCTGAAAAAATGGGGTCTTGCAGATTCTCTCACCTTTGAATTGGATGTTCAAAAATTAGACTTTGCTAAATTATTACGTGAGCGTGTAGATATTGGGATGGTTTCCGGTACGTTTGGGCTGTCTGAGTCATTTCAGTATAGTCCCAATCGTTTCATTGGGCAAGTTGGAAGTGATGGATTCAAAATAAGAAGACGTCATGGAGTCGTTTTGCAAAAAAATAATACTGCGATAGCCATTGGAAAATTCAAAGAAAAAAAGGATAAATTAATTGTGGAAACAGAAGTTACGTCGATTCATGAAGTCACTGTAATATTCTATGGTATCGTACTGGCTATTGTTCTCCAATTTATCTTGATAGCAGCTATGTTTGCGTCAGCAAGTAACATCTTGGTGTTTCCTCTGATGCTGATGCCTGTTTTTCTGATTGCTTTCGTCTATCCTTTTTTCATGATGAAACATCAAACCCGTACAATGAAACATGATTTGGAAAAAGAATTTCAATTTTTACAGCAAAAAATAAATACCAACTCATGAAAGACTTAATTCTTGATGAAACTACTACGATAGATAGCAATCACTCCAATCATGTCATAAAATATATTGGTATTGGGGTGTTTGTTTGGCTTTCCATAGTGACGCTTGCTTATACACTTAAATTGGTAACAAAAAATGCTTTGCTGATGACCACCGTAGAGCCTGCCATCGTTTATGGAGCAATGACCATAGTGGAAATTTTAGCAATTATTGTAATGACGCTTTTCGCAGTAAGAAAAATATCCGGGATTCAGCTTGGAGATACTCGAACGGTAAAGTCTTTATTTGCAAAAATAGTAGTTCTCTTCACCATTTTGACGGTAATGCAATTTCTAATAAGTTTTTATTTACCTGAGATTCATTCGTATTCTGATGTGTATATGGATAGTTCGGAGAAATATTGGGATTTTATTGGAGGGATTGACTTAATGTATATCAGGACTATGGTTGATTTTCTTCCCTACTTGATTGTAGGCGTGATTTTTTGGAGAGCAAAATAATCACACAAAAATAGGCTATAACGACCGTCGAATTCTGCTTACGATTGGTCGATGAATTTCAATAAAATACAGAGGCATGCCTGAATTGCAATTTACAATTGCCCTTACATCATTGTAGCATTGTATCAATTTCCCTACCTTTGCCGAACCTTTTCAAAACGTATCACGTTAATCAAAAATTCTAAATAAGTTTAAGTTTAAGTTTAAGTCGAAAAAAAATGCCGTCGGCAAATACACTTTAAAATTTCGTATTTAAACTTAATCTTAATCTTCAACTTAAACTTACAATGTATAGAACGCACAATTGCGGACAACTTCGCGCCACAAACATCGGCGAAGAAGTCCTACTATCCGGTTGGATGAACAAGAACAGAGACCTCGGCGGCATGACTTTCATAGACTTGCGAGACCGATATGGTATTACTCAACTCGTATTCAACATGGATGATGACGCCGATTTGTGCGAACGTGCCCGCAAGCTCGGACGCGAATTTGTCATACAAATCAAGGGCGTCGTGCGCGAGCGTAGCAGCAAAAACCCCAATATGCCCACCGGCGATATTGAGATAGAAGTGAAAGAACTCAATATCCTCAATGCATCTAAAATTCCTCCGTTTACGATTGAAGATGACACCGATGGTGGCGACGAACTTCGTATGAAATATCGCTATCTCGACCTTCGCCGTCGTCCTGTTCAAAATAATATTATTTTCAGAGGCAGACTTGCTGTTGAAACACGTAAATACCTTTCTGAACAAGGTTTTATTGAGGTCGAAACGCCTGTTTTAATAAAAAGTACGCCCGAAGGTGCGCGAGATTTCGTAGTGCCGAGTCGCATGAATCCGGGTATGTTTTACGCATTGCCTCAATCACCGCAGACCTTCAAACAGATATTAATGGTGGCAGGATTTGACAAATATTTCCAAATTGTCAAGTGCTTCCGCGATGAAGACCTTCGCGCTGACCGCCAACCCGAATTTACGCAAATTGACTGCGAAATGTCTTTCGTTACACAAGAGGATATTTTGAATACTTTTGAAGGCTTAACGAAGTATTTATTCAAAACAATGCTTGACCTTGACTTGCCTGATTTTCCGCGTATGACTTACGATGAAGCCATGCAGCTTTACGGTTCGGACAAGCCCGATACGCGATTTGGAATGCAATTCGTCGAGTTGAATGATGTCGCACAGGGCAAAGGTTTTAAAGTATTTGATAGTGTAGAATTGGTTGTCGGAATTTGTGCAGAAGGCGCGGCAAGCTACACGCGTAAGCAACTCGATGCCCTTACGGATTGGGTAAAACGCCCGCAAATCGGCGCAAAAGGACTCGTATATGTCAAGTGTAATGAGGATGGTTCATTCAAGTCGTCAGTAGATAAATTCTTCGACCAAGATGCGCTCAAAGCATGGGCAGATAAAATGAACGCCAAACCCGGCGACCTCCTGCTCGTGATGGCAGGCGAAACGGAAAAAGCCCGCAAACAACTCAACGAACTTCGCCTACACGTAGGTGAGCAACTCGGCTTGCGCGACCGCACGAAGTTCAATCCTTTGTGGGTGGTTGATTTTCCTTTATTGGAATGGGATGAGGACAGCGAGCGTTTTCATGCGATGCACCACCCGTTTACATCGCCGAAAAAGAACGATGTTGAGCGTATGTTGAATGGCGACCATGAGACGATGAAAGCTCTTCGCGCAGATGCTTATGACTTGGTGATTAACGGTGTAGAAATCGGCGGTGGCTCTATTCGTATTCACGACCGCGATTTGCAAAGTAAAAACTTTGACTTGCTCGGTTTTACAAAGGAGGAAGCAGAAGCACAATTTGGTTTCTTACTCGGTGCATTTGAATATGGCGCACCGCCACACGGAGGTATTGCCTTTGGTTTTGACCGTCTTTGTTCAGTGATGAATGGTGCGGATTCTATTCGTGACTTCATCGCTTTCCCGAAAAATAATCAGGGACGCGATATGATGATTGATGCGCCTTCGCCTGTTGACCAAGAGCAATTGGATGAGTTGAGATTGGATTTGAAAGGAGAAGCATAGCTTAGAAATGAGTAGATGAGTAAATGAGTAAATGAGTAAATGTTTACATCTTCAGATGAATGAAAACATTTACTCATCTATTCATTTTGTCATTTACTCATTTATACTCCAATTCTTTCCCTTTCACCGTTCCATATTTCAACGAACGGCGATCTTTTAGATAATTTTGATGGACTTTCCACGGTACTTTAGTTCCTTGTTTGGGCAAGATGTCCTTTGCACGCTGGACGTAACTGGAGGTGAGGTCGAGTAAATCTTCCGATTCGATAGAGGCATCGAATCGCGGTACGCACACTCGCACGCCTTGTGCGTCCATGTGATTGAGGATGCGCGTAACAAAATGACAATTTAAATCACATTTCAATGTCCACGAAGCATTGGTATAGCCTACGGCAAATGCAAAATTCGGGATATTACTCAACATCACACCGCGATAAGCATGTTCTTGTGTCAAATCCATTGTTTGCCCGTCTTTTTGTATTTGCATACCACCGAACATCTTGATTTTTAAGCCCGTAGCGGTCACAATAATATCCGCCGGAAGCAATTTCCCCGAACTGACCTGTATGCCCTCCGGCGTAAATTGCTCTATCGTATCGGTCACAATATCTACACTGCCATCGCGTACGGCATCAAACAAATCATTATCGGGAATCAGACAAAGACGCTGGTCCCACGGGTCATATTTTGGGTCAAAATCAGCATCGTTATAGCGTTCACCAATGGCTGTTTTAGCTTGTTTTTTGTACCAATTTCGCATTCTTTTTGGGCGTTTTTTTGAAATATTATACAAAAACATACTCATCAAAATATTCTTCCAACGAGCAAAACTATGTGCGACTTTTGCAGGGAGTATTTTTTTGAAAAAATTGGCAACCGCATCTTCTCGCGGCAAATTCATGATATAGCTGGGTGAACGTTGAAGCATGGTTACTTTTCGGGCTCTTTTCGACATTTCGGGAACGAGTGTTACTGCCGTAGCTCCACTTCCAATGATGACCACATTTTTATCGGTATAATCCAATGAAGCATCCCATTTTTGAGGATGCAAAATGCGCCCTTTGAAGGCTTCGCTATTTGGAAATGCAGGTGTATAACCACTTTCATAACAATAATATCCACTACACATGAATAGGAAATTGCACTGAATTTGACTATCTTCAATATGCTCGTTATCCTCAATTGTTATCGTCCATACTTCCTCTTCTGATGACCAATCGGCATTTACTACTTTATGGTGGTATTGTATTTTTTCATCAATGCCAAATTTACGCGCAGTATCTTTGATATAACTCAAAATCGCCGGACCATCAGCGATAGCTTTTGGGTCTTTCCATGGATTGAAAGAAAACCCAAGCGTGTACATATCCGAATCAGAGCGTATGCCCGGATATTTAAATAAATCCCAAGTGCCGCCCATCGAACCACGCGCCTCAAGTATGGTAAAAGTCTTGCCGGGACATTTATCCTGAATGTGATACGCCGCCCCAATACCCGAAAGTCCTGCGCCAACTATTACTACATCATATTTTTTTATCATCAATGAGTGAATTTTGAATGAGCGGATGAGTGAATTGTAATGCGATAATGCTTAAATGCTACAATGCGATAATGATTAATTCATTATTTCATTGATACGTTAAGAACATTCACTCATTCAAAATTCACTCATTCACTCATTAGTTTTAAACTCCGAATTGTGTCAAGTGGTGGTCAAGATGTTTGTAAAATAAATTATTCCATTCGGTAGCGGTCAAGGGACCAAACGAAGTAGAATCTCGTCCGTCAAAATGTGTCGTTCCCAATTCTTGCGTCTTGCGAATGTAGTCAATAAGTCGTTGTTTTTCAGCATCAAATTCGCGTTCATCGCTAATGAGAAATTCGGGAGCAGTACGTGAGTTCTTAGGATATGGCTTTTCACTCACAACGGCATTTTTGACTAATAATTTGAGGATAAATCGTTTCAGTCCAGTTGCTTTAGGATGTTTGTCGGTGTATACGCCTTCGTAGGTGACATTACAATGTGCCAACATCTGGGCGACATTCATCTTTCCCCATTGAGGTTGAGTTTCGGGGGTAAGTCGGTTGATTCTGTCTATGACGTCTTGGGTAACGGCGGCATCAAATACGTTTTTCATCTTGAATGATTTTTTAGAAGTCAGACCGCTTTGCTGTCAGAACATTTCATTGTCAAAAGTCAGAAAATGTGTGATGGTTTTCGAGCTATTGTCTGACTTTTGATTCCGATAGTTATCGGAAAGCGGTCTGACTTCTGACCTCTTATATTTTAAAAACAAATAATAATAAAGTTACTAAAACTTCTTCAATAATAATTCGGGTTACTTTGTCATTTTCGTGTCAGGGAATCATTAATAAAATCTTATTTTCAAAGGAAAATGAGGAAAATGCAAGTTCAATTCATTGTCGCATGAACATTCACTCATTCAAAATTCATTCATTCACTCATTGAAAATTAAGCATTATGTACGGCTGCCGCCATTTCGATGATCAATTCAGGGTCTTTCTCAATGGCATTACCTACGACGATGACATCGGCTCCGGCTTCTACATTTTTGAGTGCTTTTTCGGGCGTACGAATACCGCCACCTACGATAAGGGGAGACCGGAGGCGTTCGCTCACAGCGCGAATCATAGATTCAGAAATGGGGTTTTTCGCGCCACTACCGGCATCCATATAGATGAGTTTCATGCCCATAAGTGAGCCGGCGAGTGCAGTACAAACCGCTATATCGTCCTTATTGGCAGGAATCGGATAAGTGTTGCTCATGTACGAAACAGAGGTCGCTACACCGCCGTCGATAAGCATGTATCCCGTAGAGATAATTTCCAAGGGACTAGAGTATAAAAATGAAGCGGTTTCAACATGTTTGCCGATGAGCAAGTCGGGATTTCGTCCTGAAATGAGTGATAAATACAGCATGGCATCTGCGCGATAACTCAATTGCAAAGAACTACCCGGAAACAAAACCACAGGAACATCACAGGCATCTTTGATTTGAGAGATAGAGTAATCCAAAGTATCATTCATAATCAAACTACCGCCCATAAAAAAACAATCCACCTTCGCGCGTATCGCCAAATCAACCACTTGAGCGATATTTTGAGTCTTGACCGCATCAGGATCTATCAAGACCACAAAGTTCTTTTTTCCGTTTTTTTTATCCTCCTCAAAACGACCGTAAATTGAATCCATATTATTAAAATGAGTGTCCCGATAGCTATCGGGATGAATGAGCGAATGAGTGAATTATAAATGCGTCAATGCTACAATGCGATAATATTAGCCCATTGTAGCATTTCAGCATTATCGCATTGTAGCATTAAAAACATTCACTCATTCACTCATTAGTTCTACCAAAGGTAGTGAAACGAGATGGCAATATTATTGACTTGCATTGGAAAAGTGAAAAAAGGTAAAAATTAAAATTTTCTTACATTTGAAATACTAATTGTTTTTAGGCGTAAAAATAACTTTTGTTTATTATTTTATTTATTATTGCATACTGACTAAATTTAAATTCCAAATTCCAAGCACCAAATTCCACATAAATGATTTTCTGTATTACTTTTGTTGGAATTTGGAATTTCAAAAGGCTACGGGGCACTAAATAGGTGATGACTACTCCACATTCGTAACCCTCAACCCGTACCCGCGAACCTGTAAATCCTACACTTTAACGAGATACACGCGAATGACACATTAAGTGTCAAATGGAAATTTTATGTCTTCTTAAAAAGAAGTCAGAAGTCACATAAAGCTACTTCGAACTCCCGAACTCGCTCGTATACATGGCGGGTGGCGGTTCTCCTATAGGAGTAAGAGGCGCGCGCAGGCAAAATCTGATAGCAAAGCGGTCTGACCTCTGACA
>JAHDEO010000145.1:0-5397 GCA_020628725.1 Saprospiraceae bacterium | reverse complement strand
GTCTGAATCTGACAACAAACGAAATATGAGAAATTTTACAGCTATGAAGTATATTGTGAGAACAATTATCGTGTTGATGGGCACGATGTGGATGACAAACGAAGCCAAAGCGACACACGCAATGGGGGCAGACCTCACATATGAATGTGTGGGACCGAATCAATATCGGGTACAACTTCAGTTTTTTAGCGATTGTAATGGTATCGATCCGGAACTAAATTATATCGTCAATGCGAGTTCTGCATCGTGTGGTTCTCAAATTGATATTTGGGTCAATCAGCAAGGCGCGCCCGAAGTTATTACACCGCTTTGTCCCGGAGAACCGGATGTATGTCTCACACCTTCAGGCACTTATGGTGTCGAACAATATACTTACACCGGATTAGTCACGCTACCGGAATGTGCGCCGGGTGGCAATGATTGGGAGTTGACATGGGAACTTTGTTGTAGAAATATTGCCATTACAACGTTGACAATTTCTGATACACAGGAATTTTATGTCACGGCTAATCTTGATAATACCGTTGCGGACTGTAATAATTCTCCTACATTTTTGAACTTTCCTACACCATTTACCTGCGTCCAACAAGAAGTATTTTACAATCACGGTGCTGTAGACGTCGATGGTGATAGCCTTGTATTTAGCCTTGTAGATTGCCAAAGGGTAGATGGACTACCGGTGATGTACGAACCCGGCTTTAGTGGAACGAATCCACTCGCAACTACTGGTGGTGTGACTATCGATCCCAATACAGGCGCACTCAGCTTCACACCTTCTGCAATTCAGGTGGGCGTATTATGTGTAAAAGTAGAAGAATATCGAAATAATGTATTGATAGGCAGTGTAGTACGTGATATTCAATTTACGGTAATTAATTGCACAAATACCCTCCCCGCAGCTACCGATATTGATGGAGTATGCAACGACGGCGGCGCAATCTTTGAAATCTCTACCTGTGCAAATAATAATCAAGAATTTTGCTTTGATATCCAAGCCTGCGACGATGATGATACCGACATCGTGACCATGGAATGGAACGAAGCCATCCCCAATGCCACATTCACCGTAATGGGTAGCCCCGAACCTATCGGTACATTTTGCTGGACACCCACGATTGATGATATAGGAACACATTCATTTACCGTATTAGTTGCGGATGATGCTTGTCCTTTAATTGGTACAAATACCTACACCTACACCATCGAAATCGTTGATAATCCAAATGAACCTGTTGATGCGGGTCCGGGCGATTCCGTCTGTGTAGGTGAATCTACGACACTGACTGCGACTACCGCAGCAACCAATGTTGTCAGCTATTCATGGTCACCCACAACCGGACTTACTAACCCCAACTCAGCGACTACCCAAGCATCCCCTGCATCTACTACAATTTATACAGTTACAGCTATTTATGATGATGGCTGTCAAGATACAGACGAAGTAACCGTTACAGTAACAGATGCTCCAAATATTCTGATATTCCCTACGGAAGTAACCGTATGTGAGGGAGCTAATGCGGTATTTTTTGCCGGAGTTGCAACAGGAGCACAAGTCGTATGGTACGATCAGGTCGGGAATGAAGTCTTCAATGGAACTCCTTTCACCCCTACGGTTGATGCAAGTACTACCTTTACTGCTGTCGTTACAGATGCCAATGGCTGCACCAATACCGCAATGGCATCTGCCAACGTCGGTGCTACCCAAACCACCGTTTGTACCAACATATACGTCACAGAAGATGGAATAGGAGACGGCTCACAAGAGAATCCTGCCAGTCTCAGCGATGCGATGGACATGGCAATGTGTAATAACACAGTCATCAAGATGGCGGTGGGTACATATAATATAGATGTACCACTACAACTGTCGAGTTATCTTACATTAGAAGGTGGTTTTAATCCGGCTGATGACTGGACAAAATTCAGTGCGGCAGGATTGACTACCATCAATCGTACTGCTATCAATCCCGAAGGTCCACCTGAAGCACAACGTCTCGTTGCCGTTCAAGCGAATGGTGCGGTAGGTTTTCGCTTGCAAGATCTTACAATTACTACAGCAGATGCACTAATAAGTGGTCAAGAAGGAATTTCTACTTATGGTATTCATCTTTTGGGATGTTCAGATTATGATATTGTGCGTTGTCAGATATTACCGGGTAATGCATCAAATGGTGCTGATGGTGCTATTGGTGCTACAGGAATGAATGGTGAAGATGGAGAAGACGCAGACGGACAATTTGGTGGTATAGGTGGAGGACCAAATGGTGGAAATGGTGGCGATGGTGGACAAAATGATTTCTTCGATGGTTTGAACGGTCTTCCCGGAGATGGACCAAGTGGAGGAAATGGTGGTATAGGTGGCACTACAACTGCATTGGGTATTTGTAGATGTGCTGCATTAATTGGTGCAGATTGTGGAGACCCCGGTCAAAATGGAGGAAATGGAATGCAAGGAACAAACGGTGCCGTAGGACTTTCTCCAAGTATCGTAGGTGGTTTTTTTGTTCCCGGTGTAGCTGGAGAAAATGGGAGTGATGGAGTAATAGGTAGCGGCGGCGGTGGCGGCGGTGGCGTAGGTGGTTCACTAGTTGGTGCCGGTGGCGGTGGCGGTGGTGGCGGCGGCGGCGGACAAGGCGGCGTTGGCGGACAAGGTGGACATGGTGGAGGTAATTCGGTTGGTATTTTCATTACTGCAAATGGAGCAAATGGAAACATTGATGCCACATTTGTACAGGCAGGAAATATTGGTCAGGGCGGTAGTGGTGGTCAAGGTGGCAGTGGCGGTAGTGGTGGTCAAGGCGGTATGGGAATTGATGGAGTACCCGGAATATGCAGGAGCGACGAATCAATAGGTGGAGACGGCGGACAAGGTGGACAAGGCGGGAATGGTGGAGACGGTGCTGATGGTATTTCTCAAAATATCTACCTTGATTCCGGCGATATGCTCATCAATCAAGACGATGCCACCAACCTCGCAGCACAGCCTACAATCACAGCATCCAATACCAACTGTACCAATCTTGATGTTCGTTTTACATCAAATAGTAACAGCGCATGGAGTTTTGTACCCAATACACTTGCAAGTGGACCTACCCCTTCATCAGGAATAGACGTTATGGCTGCATTTAGCGATTTAGGACGTTACGATGTCATTCATAATGGAATTACTTACACAGGCTTTCACAATGTCATCCTCGACGGTCAGGCAGCACCCGACATCATGACCGATGCAATGATGATTGAACCCGATGTCTTCCAACTCTGTGTTGGCGATGCCGCTTCATTTAGTACAGATGTACTGGCAAATGAATATCACTGGGATTTCGACGGAGCCATCCCCAATCCCGACCTCACAACACAAAATATCACCCTCGAAACATTCAACACCCCAAGCGGCGATATGCCCTTTGAAATCACACTTTTCGTAACCACCGACTGTTGTGGTGACTCCCCTGTACGTACCATTTCCCTATGGGTAGATGACACCACAGCCGGACCGATTACAGGCGATAATGCCATTTGCGAAGGAGAGCGCACGACCCTCACCCTCACCAATGTCGATCCGAATGCTATGGTCACATGGACACCAACAGCAAGCGTTAATGTAATATCCCAAACAGAAGTAGAAGTTTTCCCTACAACAACCACGACCTACATTGCAACGGTGACCAGCGAAAGAGGGACTTGCCCCACGACAGTCGAGCGTGAAGTCACGGTCAATGAAAATCCCGATATTACGATTACACCTACCGCAGCAACATGTGGCGGTGATGGTTCGGCAAGTGTCAGTATCTCCAATGGTTCGGGCAATTTTGCTTATCAATGGTCACACGACAATGCCCTCAATGCTGCTAACGCAAACAACCTTGATTTCGGCACCTACACCGTCACCGTTACCGACCAAACTACGGGTTGTGTAGACACCGAAGAAGTCACCATTGATCCGGGCAACGCCCCCGTTATCGTTGTTCAAAATAGTTCAGCGATCACTTGTACAGGCGCAGGCGACGGCGCAGTAGAACTCGGCGTCAACGGCGGTACAGCACCCTTCAATTTCGTATGGGACAACGGACTCCCACCCGGCGACATTCAGACAGGACTTGACGCAGGTATCGTATACAACGTCGTCATGACCGATGGAAATGGCTGCGTAGCCAATTTCTCTTACGAAACCTTCGACCCGCCCCTCGTCGATATCCAAATACAAGATTCATTCACACCTGATTGCCCGGACGACCCCACAGGTTTCATTGATGCCAACGCTTCCGGTGGTACAGGCGCACTCACCTACGAATGGAGTACAGGTGCAGACACCGACATCATCACCGACCTGCTGCCCGGTACTTACACCCTTACGGTCACGGACGACAACGGCTGTGAAGGAACAGCATTCATCGACCTCACCACAGGCAATCTCCTGACCATTGCCCTTGACAGCACAGACGTATTATGTACGGGCGATGCCACAGGCGCAATCATGCTCACGCTCAATGGCGGTACAGCACCATATGATTTTGATTGGGATAATGACGGTATTGGTGATAATGATGATACACAAAATTTAAACGGATTACTTGCGGGAACCTACGCTGTTACTGTCACCGATGCAGACGGCTGTTCAGCGACCGCATCCACTCAAATTAATGAACCCGCCGAGCAATTTACCGCAACAGCTACACCAATGGATGCTACCTGTTTCGGCGGATCAGATGGCTCAATTACTTTAGAATTAACAAACGGTACAGCACCATATAATTTTGATTGGGACAATGACGGCACGGGTGACAACGACGACGCTCAAGATTTAGCTGATTTACCCGCCGGAGATTACAACGTCACCATCACCGATGACAATGGATGTACCGCCACAGCAAGCGCAAGCATCGCGGCACCCGCTGATGAATTCACAGCAACAGCCGCACCAATGGATGTTACATGTTTCGGCGGCTTAGATGGTTCAATTACATTAACATTAGAAAATGGAGCAGCACCATATACGTTTGATTGGGACAATGACGGCACAGGCGATAATGACGACGCCCAAGATTTAAGTGATTTATCTGCCGGAGATTACAACGTCACCGTTACTGATGATAATGGATGTATTGCTACTGCAAATGCATCTATCGCAGCACCTACGGAAGAAATTACCATAACAGCCACACCAACAGATATTTTATGTTTCGGTATTGATAATGGTTCAATTGATATAACAGTCGAAAACGGAACAGAGCCTTACACCTTCGATTGGGACAACGATGGTACAGGCGACAATGACGACGACGAAGACCTATCCGGTTTAGCCGAAGGCACATACAACGTCACTGTCACCGACATGAATGGCTGTACACAAACATCCTCTGCAATGATAACCGCCCCAACCGAAGGGCTTACAGC
>JAHDEO010000670.1 GCA_020628725.1 Saprospiraceae bacterium | reverse complement strand
CCGTCAAATTGGTGTGGTTGGTCGTTATAATGCCCGATGAGCGTCTCGTTTCGATAGGCAGCGACCTCCTGCAATTTTGGATATTTTTTAATTTCAATACGCCACCCTTGGTCTTCCGTCAAGTGCCAATGAAAGGTATTATATCCGTAAAAAAACAGAAAATCAATGTACTTTTTGACATCTGAAACAGGGAAAAAATGCCGCGCCACATCCAAGTGCATTCCACGATAACCGAAGCGTGGTGCATCTTCGATTTGACAGACAGGCAAGCGACCTTCATTCAAAGCAGACAATTGGCAAATACGACTCATTGCATTGCAAATTCCTTCTTTCTGATTTGCTGCGATAGTGATTTCATCATCAGAAATATTTAATTCAAAACCACCTTCTATGTTATTATCCGATAATTTTGAGATAACTATATTTGATTGTTTATTCCTATTTAAGTTAATGTTTTTAAATGGATAATTATTGACTGCATTAAAGGCGATGTCGTAATCTCCACCGGATTCAGGCAGAATTAATTCTTTTATGTTAGAAAATTCATCAGAAGCCGTAACCTCATTCGGAAAGGGAATGATGGCATTTGAAACCGATAAATTAGTTGGATTAATGGTTGTAAGATTCGTTGTTGTCGTTTTTTCTGCACAAGCGGATAATAACAAGATTATACAGAGAAGAATATTTGTGAATTTCATAGTAAAAAATTTTAACAAATATAAACATTCGCGGCGTTTTATTGCGAAATAATGGTATTTTTCGGAATATTATTTTAATGATTCGTCGGGTTATTTTTATAAATTTACAATCGCAAAACTATTTTCTTACAAAAAATAAAAACACTAAAATCAAACCGTCTTGCTGAACTTGTTTCAGCATCTCCCGAACGATAGAAAACTAATGCAGTACAAAACATCTAAATTTTGATTTTGAGTGAAATACAAAATTTTGACTCACACTCAACACTGTGCTTGTAGCTCGGGAGATTCTGAAATAAATTCAGAAAGACGTTCTGGTTTGAAGTTATGTATTGTTAAAAATGACGTTTCGCTACCTCTGTTTAATATTATTAATTTGTGTATTGTCCTGTCAATCTTCCGAAAAAGAAATTGTAGAAATGACAGAGCAGGAAGTCGCCATAAAATGGGCTGACTTGACCCTACACATCACCAAATATACCCCCGCTAATTCGCCCACATTTGCCTCGCGGTGCTTGGGTTATATTGGTTTGACAATGTATGAATCGGTAGTGCACGGTTTTCCTAAATATCAATCATTAGCCGGGCAATTGACTGATTTAGAGGAACTTCAGCAACCCGAAAAAGATAAAAATTACGATTGGACATTAGCATTAAACGCAGGGCAAGCAGAAATTCTACGAAATATCTATGTGCAGACGGCAGATAGTAATAAGACCAAAATCGACTCACTCGAACAAGTCATTTTTGATAGCTTTTCCTCGAAAATAAACGATAAAAAAACAGCGAAACGCTCCGTAGATTTCGGCAAAAAAATCGCGCAAGAGATATTTGAATGGTCAAAAACGGATGGCGGACATCGCGCATATTTGAAGAATTTTGACAAATCATTGGTGCATCCTGATTTTCCCGGTGCTTGGAAACCGCCGCTTTTTGCACAGTCCTTTAGTCATCATCCTTTGCATCCGTATTGGGGTGAAAACCGGACGTTTGTACCAAAAAATGCGGATATTCCATTCCCAAAAATGATTAAATATGATGCGAATAAATCGTCGGATTATTACCGAATATTTGCAGAAGTCTACGAAAAAGAACAAACACTCACGCAAGCTGAAAAAGAAGCCGCGATTTGGTGGAGCGATGACCCTGATGATACCTTTACGCCGCCCGGACATTCGTACTACATCGCCACAATTGCCCTGAAAGTCAAGCAACCGCCACTCATCAAATGCGCCGAAACCTACGCGCGTGTAGGCATGTCTGTCGCGGATGCGTTTATTGGATGTTGGAAATGGAAGTATCATTTTTTCTCGGAGCGTCCGAATACTTTTATTCCACAACATATTGATAATGAATGGGTTTCGTTTTGGCCCGACCCACCGTTTCCCTCCTTTCCGTCGGGGCATGCGATACAGGCGGCTGCGGCTGCGACGGTGATGATTGACCTCTATGGCAATGAATTTAGCTTCACGGACGATACGCACGCAGGCAGGGAACGCGATGAAATTCGTGATGTGGATTTTGTAGCGCGGCATTTTGATAGCTTTTGGTCGGTGGCATTGGAGACGGCAGATTCGCGCTTTTACGGGGGCATACATACGCATCAGGATAATGCCGTTGGGTTGGAAGAAGGAGCGCGGATTGGGCGGT
>JAHDEO010000144.1 GCA_020628725.1 Saprospiraceae bacterium | reverse complement strand
AAATGGTCATTTATCCCGATAAACTCACATTTTCACGCCTTGATTGAGCAAAAAATAACTTCGCATTTTTGACCAATTATTTATTACGAGTTGCCTAAATTTTGGGTGAGGTATTATGGTGATGTTTTTTGGAATGTAGAATGAAGCGATACTGCCCAAATATAGTGCTAAAGATACTGTGTTGTGCTTTTTCAGGAAAGGTCAGGAGTAGGTTTTTTTCCATAAAAAAATAAAAAAAATCGCGTTCGTATTGTGCTTGTTTTGGAGGTGATTTCAAATTTTTGGGGCTACACATTCAACTTAAATTCAGATATTGGAAGGAACACTCCTTTCTCCTTGTAAATTTTACGGTATCTCCACGCATATGCCCAAATATCTTTCAGAGTTTGCTTATCTGAGCGCAATTTATCGCGTGTACGATATTCCTTTAGATGGTAAAAATTCAGGCAATATTCGCCTACCAACACTAGAAGCAAACCGAATTTGAATAGGGCATTCATAGCCGGATTAAAAACAATAATTCTCACGCGAGTAGGGATGCGAAGATACGGTGGAGCGGGTGGTTTTATCCTATTTTGGCGGTCATGCTGTATACGGGATTTTTCTGCTATCACGATAGGCAGTTTTCTGTGTCTGATACGCTGACAGAGGTTATCGTCTTCTCCGGTATGAAAAAAAACCGGGTCGAATCCGCCGACTTCCATGATGGTTGCTTTCGGTAAAAACCATGCTGCGGCATTGACAAACTTTACCGTTCTCAGTCCTTCGCGCCCCTTCCAAGGGTGAGAACGACCATAATATATCTTGAATCTATAATCAAATTCCTCGTCCAATCCATCATAATGCATCGGACTAATCAAGCCCAAATCAGGGTATTGCTGATGGCATTTCACCAATTCGCCGATAGCACCTTTGGAGATGTAGGCATCCTGATTTAGCAAGAAAACATAATCCGCACCCAGCTCCTCAAATGCCATTACCATCCCCAAATTATTAGCCGACCCAAAACCAAGATTGTAGTCCAAAGCACGAAGATGAATGCCCTCTTTCGGCAATAAATCTAAGGTTTCGTCGGTAGAACAATTATCCACCACAATAATATCCACCGGATAGTCGGAGGCGAGGCAAGAAGCAATGCATTTCCTAATCCATTCTTTTCCATTATAGGTGACAATGATGATGCTAACTTTTGGTTGTTGGTGATTGGTGATTAGTGATTGGTGACTGGTTGATGTCATTATTTTATATTTTAACTTGGGCTTAGTGATTAGTTTATTAGTAATTGGTTATTAGTCAATTATAAGCTTTATGTAATAAAAAAGGTCATCACAATAACAATGTGTTCGCCAATTTTGAATTTTGAATGAAAAATTTTGAATGATAAAAAATACTTAATTTATTAATAATTAATTATCAGTGAAAAATAAAACACAATTTAAAACCATTCATTCATTCAAAATTCATAATTCATAATTTGGCGAAGACATTACAATAAATAAGCGTCTGATAATATCAACCAATCACCAATCATCAGTCACCTCATCCTTAAACCTTTTTATAGGAAACATCAAATATAATACGAAATTCAACATTTTGGTCAATGCTGCTGTGGTCAGCATCATTCCTGCCAACATTGCTTTGTCTATCGGCATACTCATCTGGCTTGCAACGATAAGGCAGGCATTGATAAATAGTAGTTCTTGATTGGGCAACAACGGGATACGGGTCACTACAATTTTTGTTCCCAACATGACCAACCAGAATCCAATCACAATATCCGGCATCACCAAGTGCCACTGAAGGGCTTCCACTACATTCATAAAGATAATCCGCAACTTGTATAAGCCCAATACCCCCAACGTAGTTTTCAAGCTCATGGAGATGATGCGTTTGCGAAAAATAAGTGCCAACAATACAACAGTCAACACCACTCCTACAGCCATATATAAAGTACTTTCGCTGATTTGGACGACTTCCAAAAAAGGTACATCACTAAAATATACAAACAAGGGCAAAAGCATTAGTGCCATCGTGGTAGAGGAAAAAGCAGAGATGATATTATTATCTTTGATGACATTAAAAATATGGCGATTGCTTTCCTTGAGATGATGCTTTCCCCATAGGTACAGATAGCCCTCTCCCGAATAACTAACGACTTCCGTATTCAGGATTTTTTTCTGTGTAAATGCCTTGAAACCCTGCCAAAACCCCAAACCTTTCCAAGACAATCGGTATATTAATACCTCCGTAAACGGCAAGGCGAAATGAAGGACTAAAAACAAGAGGTAAAACCAGAGTGTCTTCGGAAAATTCCTTAGCACTTCTTTCCAGCCAATATCCCAAAGTTGGTAAATAAGTAAGGTGAGAATAAGCGTAGTAAGGGCATAATTGATTACTTTAGCCAGTCGCTTTCCACGCTCGCTGCGCCAAAATGTCTGCCATTTTTGTTTTATTTGTTGGAAATTACTCATACTGTACTGACGACTTTAGCCGTCAGGTAAAATTTATTTTAATATCTAATCACTTGACGGCTAAAGTCGTCAGTACGGAGCTACAACTATGAAAACTGATGTCATCATGTTTGCCACGCCCAATTTGGAGGTGTACACACGCTACGCGATTCCGACTTGGGAAAAATATTGTGCTACGCATGGTTATCGCTTCTTTCATTATACTGATGCGTATTACGATGATTTACATTTAGTTTGGTCAAAAATTCGGAGTGTACGCGAGCATTTGTATCAACACAATTGTGATTATTTATTGATGGTTGATGCTGATACGATTCCAACTTCGTTTGAACTTTCTATCGAACAAATTCTAACGGAATTTATGACGGAAAACAAGCAGATTTTATTTCAAAAAGACGGTTCTAATCGCCTTCGCTATCTCTACTTTCCACATAATTTGCAACTTGCTTTTCGTTCGCGGCGTTGGATATTGCCCAATGCCGGTTTTATCCTCATGCAAAATAATGATGCCGTCAAAGCTTTTTTTGACGAATGGCTCGAACACGCCCGCACCAGCCCCTATGCTTCCAAACACCCTCGTAATCAACAAGTTTTGATTTATGAAATGCTCACACAACCTCAAATCGAAAACATGGTCGGCTATGTAGAAACTTGGGTCGTCAATAAATTCAAAGGCAGACTCTGCCGGCATTTTTCCAGCAAAACACCGGAGCAAATTGCGGCTTTGATGAAGCCTTTTTATTGTGAACTCGTCAACCTCACCCCCTAACCCCTCTCCTCTCTGGGGAGGGGAGTTTTCTTTATTCCAAATCATCAGTCAAACCCATACTCCCTCTCCTCGCAGGAGAGGGCTGGGGTGAGGTGATTTTTTCAAAAACTTCAATATAACCTCTTGCCATCTTTTCCCAACTGTAATTTGCTAATGTGTATTGTTGAAATTCTTCCCCTCTCCTTCTCAATTCATTAGGATTTTTCAGTAATTCATCAATTTTTTTCACCCAAACTTCCGCATTTTCTGAAGGCAATAAGTAGCCGTTTTTCCCATCTTTTATCGCCTCTGTAATCCCTTCTATACCGCTTGCCAAAACGGGCGTTTTTCGTAATGTCGCTTCCAATGCCACCAAGCCAAAGCCTTCCGCGTCGCCTTCCACCTTAATATTTGGCATCACAAAAATATCTGCCAAAGTAAGTAATGCCATCATTTTCTCGTAAGGCAATGCGCCCGTTTGCAATACGCGATTTTTGAATTCATTTTTTTGTAATAATTCAAAAATACCTTGCTCATCACTTGATGCGCCGAGGAACAAATCTATCTCATCAAGCCATTTCTGAGGTAATATTTTTCGCCATAAAGGAACGTAAAAATCCTGCTTAGAAGGTCCGACGATGATATACAAAACATCCTTATCCAACTGAGGCACCACCTCCTTGATAAACCATGAAAAACCCTTGCGTTTCACTGGTCTGCCTAAGCTGATAATGATTTTTTTTTCGAGTAAATTGATATTATGTTTTTCTTGAAATTCAGCGACAAATTCATTAACATTCAACTGCAAATCAGCTATTTCACTATCTACACCATTTGGTACTACATGAATTTTCTCCGAAGGAAAATCACGCTCTGTACATGCTTGCGCGGTGGCTGTACTCACGCATATTCCTCCCTCATAATGATGATATTTAGGGATAATTTTTCGTTGATAAATTGAATTAGGAAAGACCACATCCAAACCGTGATAGGTCACTACAACGGGTATCGAAGTGTATGTTTGCAGCCAAAGCCCGAAGTACGCCATCAAGCCGTCGTTGAGATGAATGATGTCAATATCAGGTTGTTCGCGTAGTATTTTTTTGACTCGTTTTTTTAATCGAAAAAAAAACTGCACCCTATTTTCATACTCCGAATCATATACAACTTTGTACACCTCATGTTCCTTTTCCACGCCCCGAATCAACTCATAACACTGCTTCTCCATGCCTCCAATACTCGGCGGATATTTGTGCGAAATAAACAGGATTTTCATGGGGTGAAATTAATGAATGAATGTTGAATTTTGAATGAATGAATGGTTTTAATTAGTGAATTTTGAATGAGCGAATAATTTTAATGTTGTAATACCACATCTATGCTGTAATGTCTCTCTATTGTCCAACTAAATCTGGAGAATGAGACTCGGTTGTACACTAATTGATTGCGACTTTCTCGCTATATGGCGAAGGTCGTCGAAATAAACATCCACTAAACTTTCCCAACTCAATTGCTTGGTAAATTCAAGTGCATTTTGTGATATTTCACTACTTAATTCATTATCAGTCAATATCTTTTGAATAGCTTCATAATATCCTTTTGTATCATTAGGCTCACATAGGAAACCGGTTTTACCATGTTCAATGTAGCTTTTAGGACCACCGCCATTGGCTACCACACAAGGCAAACCCGATGCCATCGCTTCTACGACAACGTTGCCATAAGTCTCTGTATCTGAGGGAAAGAAAAAGACATCAGCAGAGGCATACAACTGTGAAAGTTCTTCGTGACCAACCATGTTGAGAAAATAGGCTTTAGGCATTTTTCGTTGCAATTCAGTCTTTGCGACACCATCACCTGCAATAATGAAATTGACCGCATCTCCTTTCGTTTGGTAATACTTGTATAAATTGATGAGTACGTCCAAATTTTTCTCCCACACCAAGCGACTCGCAAATAATATATTTGGATTAGTATTACCTGTAATTCGCTGAATAAAAGGTGTATCCTTTTTATTGGGATTAAATAATTGATTATCCAAACCACGTTGCCAGAGCTTTAAATTATCACCTTTGAGATGCGCTAATTCTTTCAATTCATGGATAATTTCTTCGGTAGGCACATAGACTTTTTCAAGGTCATTATAGTAACTGCGTGTGATATTTGCGGCTTTTTTTTCGCAGAAAGGCGTCAGCCATTTCATTTTCCGAAAATAATATTTTACATAAGAAATAAAATGTGTGTGATAAATCGCTATCACAGGAACGCCCTTTTCTTTTCCATATTTTCTCGCATAAGTCGCACAAGGCGAAGGGCTTGTAAAATGAATTACATCCGGCGCAAACTCATCCAAGGCAGACCACATTGCCCTTTTTGAGAAGTAGGGCAAGCCTATTCTGTAAGTTTCATTTGAGGGAATTGGAATTGAGGGAAATTGGAATATTTTGCCGTTCACTTTTTTACCATTTTGAGGTGGCACGGCAGTGAAATACATGAATTCAAACTCATCGTTTGGAATTCGATTCAGGATTTGAAACACAGTTCTGGAAGCCCCGTCAAAATCATCAATGAGATTTTCGGCAAAGAAGGCTACTTTTGTTCTTTTCATGTTTTCGTTGTTGTGATTTATAATTTGTTAATTCATAGTTCGCAATACAATCACATAGAAATCAATACGTTAAGTTCGCATTGAAATTTCATTTATACTTTGAACGGCATAAATTTCGGAAAATGAAAACACTGTATTATTGAAAAAGTGTCATAGACACGCCCGATTTAGTAGCCTCAAGTTTCAACTTGGGGAAAAGTTTATCCCCCATTTTTAGAGTGCCGTAGGTACGTTGCATAGCTTGATGTATCGTGTCTATGACACTCATTTGAAAGGGGGAAAATCGCCCCCCAAGTTGAAACTTGGGGCTACCAAATGAACCACGTCTAATGACGTTATGAAGTATCAATATTTTCCGAAATTTACCCCGTTCACAGTATATTTGGAGAATTAACATAGTTCGTATTTGTTCAACACTATAACGTTGAAAAAAGATTAAATTTGGTCTTATTTGTAATTATTTTTAAAAATTATTCTGAAAAGTAAATTTGGCAGCTAACAAAATCAAGTTATTGGTTATCAAAGTAGTATGTGTAAATTTAGGTTTTCATAAACGGCACAAATCCGCAATATTTTCACAAACAACTAACTATCAAATAATTACAAAAATTATGATTTCATTATCTTATTAAAAATATTTCTTTTGATTTTAATCAAATTTTGTGCTTAGTTGTATTCGGGCAAAAGTAATTCAGTTTTGTGATTTTTTCAAATTTATGCATAAAAGAAAATCAACTTTAATACAAGTTTAACCTACTATTCACATAAGAATTCTCAAATAATAACTTCTTTTTCCTAAAGTTTTGAAAATGTCTCGAATTGCCATACTTTTACCTGCTTCCTTGATGCTTTGTTCTACGTTTTACGCTAATGTAACAACAGAATGAAGCCTAAGTAACGATAATATAGAACGAATTTTACATGAAAAAATTACTCGCCTTATCCCTTTCTTTACTCATCGTGTATGGTATATCTGCACAAGATGGAAAACGCCTTTCTGCTGCTCAATTTCTTGGATATGAAGTGGGCACAAAATTCACACGCCATCATCGTGTAGTAGAATATTTCGAATATATCGCCGACAATTCTCCGCAAGTTCGACTCATACCCTATGGGCAAACTTTCGAAGGACGTCCTCTGGTCACAGTTGCCGTTTCTTCTAAGGAAAATATCCGCCAATTAGAGACACTTCGCAAAGGACATCTTACACGCATTGGCTTGAATGATGGCAGCGTAGTTCCTGATAAACAACCACTTATCGTATGGTTGAGTTATAATATTCATGGTGATGAAGCGGTATCAAGTGAAGCGGCTTTATCGGTATTGGAAAAGCTGGCAAGTGGTGATGCAGATGTCAATAAATGGTTAGAAAATACCATTGTTATCATGGATCCTTGTGTCAATCCTGACGGACGTGACCGTTACGTAAATTGGTATAATGGTGTGCAATTGGCACAACCGAATGTAGACCAAAATTCGGAAGAACATCATTCCACTTGGCCCGGCGGACGAGTAAATCATTACCTTTTTGACCTCAATCGCGACTGGGCGTGGCAGGTGCAAGTAGAATCGCAACAACGCGCTGTGCTGTATCAAAGTTGGATGCCACATGTGCATGTCGATTTTCATGAAATGGGAATCAACTCGCCGTACTTTTTCGCGCCTGCAGCACACCCGTTGCACGAAAATATTACGCCGTGGCAACGCGAATTTCAGCAACTGGTAGGCGAAAATAACGCAGGCTATTTTGATGAAGAAGGTTGGTCATTTTATACCAAAGAATACTTTGATTTGCTCTATCCAAGCTACGGCGATACTTGGCCCACTTTCAATGGTGCGATTGGTTTTACTTACGAGCAAGGCGGCTCGCGCGATGCGGGTTTGGCAGTTCTAAATGACTATGGTGACACACTGACTTTGGCAGACCGTGTATCGCATCATTATACGACGAGTCTTTCTACCATTGAGGTGGCACATGTGAATCGTGAGCGCATGTTGAATGAGTTTGAACAGTATTTTCAATCGGCGAAATCTAATCCGCCGGGCACATACCGCAGTTATGTGATTAAAAATTCTAATGATAAGACACGTATAGAAGCTCTTTTAGAATTACTTGATAAACAGGAGATTAAATACAATATCGCTTCGGGTTCCAAAAAGTCGTATAATGGTTTTGATTATTTAAATAATAAAAACGGTTCATTTACATTAGAGGAAAATGATGTCGTGGTGAGTGCTTTTCAACCTAAATCTGTTATGGTAAAAGTTCTATTTGAACCCAAAACAATGCTGGAAGATTCGCTCACTTATGATGTGACAGCTTGGGCATTGCCTTACATTTATGAAGTAGAAACTTACGCCACAAGTGAGCGCATTGAAACCAATAAAAAATACGAAAATAAATTCACAGAAAACCCAAAACCAACACGCCGCCCAACTGCCTATATTGCGGAATGGAATAGCGTACAAGATATCCGTTTTTTGGCTGCATTATTAAAAGAAAACATCAAAGTCAGATACAATATAAATCCGATGACGCTGGACGGTAAGACCTTTGGGCGAGGGTCGATAGTTATTCCACGCTCTCAGAATAAAAATGTAAAGGATTTGGATAGTAAAATCCGAAAAATCGCCAATACCCATGAACAAGCACTACATTATGCCACGACAGGATTGGCACAAAAAGGACCGGACTTAGGTTCAGACCAAGTACGTTATTTGGCTGCGCCAAAAGTGGCGATACTAAATGGTCGTGGTGTAGATGCCAATGCCTTCGGTGAGCTGTGGCATTACTTTGACCAAGAGATTGAATATCCTTTTTCGGTACTGAATATGGATTATGCAAGTGGAGTGGATTTTTCGGAATATAATGTCTTGGTATTGCCTTCGGGGAGTTACTCCAAGATAGCTACGCAGTTGATGGATTTTGCGCGTGGTGGTGGTAAAATCATTGCCATAGAGCGTGCCATCGGCACCTTCGCAGCAGGCGAAACCGCACTCGCAAAAGCCATGAAATCTTCTGATAATGAAGGAAGTAGCAAAAAAGAGGGCGATAAACTGAAACGCTACGAAGACTCTGAACGCTCATATCTCAGCAACTATGTACCGGGTACAATTTATAAGGTGCATTTGGATGATTCGCACCCCTTAGCATTTGGTGAAGATGGTAGTATTCATGTGATGCGTCGCAATTCAACGGCTTATCCATACATTGACGGTTGGAATGTGGGCGTGATAAAAGACGATGGGCATGTAAGTGGTTTTGTAGGACACAATCTAAAGCGTAATCTCGTCAATTCGCTCGAAATCGGACAGGAAAGTGTAGGCAGCGGATCGATTGTGTATTTTGTCGATTCACCTGTATTTCGTGGTTTTTGGCATAGTGGAAAGTTGTTGTTGGGAAATGCGGTGTTTTTTGATTAGGCTGCCAAATCAGCAGGTGCGATATTGAGTTCGTTTAATAATTGACTCAATTCTTTTAAGAATTTTTCACGACGATATTGATATTGAATTAACATGATATCCTTATCGTCTCCTTTCTGTTGGTGAAGTCGAATCATTTCATCAACAGATTTTATTTGTGCTAATATATCTGCGGTTTGAAGTATTTTATCGTCTATAATTTCGAGTTCTTTCATGTGTTTTCATTTTAATCACTAAAATTAATTTTAACATATCCTTTTGGGAAGTATTTTTTTGATTTGTTCATTTTACTCCTTGAAAACCAATGTTCCCAATACAATAAATCTGAAACCGTCCAACTATACCGTTTGTGATTTTCGGGATAAATGATGAGCAAATATGCATCAATTCCATAGTTTTTCAGCACTTTAGCATTGAGGAATTCGTTCCTAATAATTTCTTCTTTTTCTTCCGCTATTTCGTAGTCCACTAAACTAACCAAATCAATATCATTAGGATTCTTTTTATTACTGACAAAACTTCCGTTAATTAATTGAGTGAAATTCGACGTTATTTTTTCGGAAAAATCACGAGTATATTTTTCATAATACTTAAATATCTCATACCTCGTCGAATTCTTATCAAAGCCACCTACGAAAAACTCCTTAAATTCCTGCGAATTTACTGTTGTCCTTTTGTAAGGTTTTAGATAACCACGTATATCAAATTCAAGTTCCATTTACATTCAAAAATACTAATTTTATCCTTGTAATGCATGTTTTAAAACATTTTACCGACAATTTAACCATTTTGGTCTAATTAAGTCATTCCTTTATCCCACATTAGTTATCTTCGTGAAAATTTCATTGTAGCATTACATCATTTAAGCATTATCAACCGTTACGACACCATAGAATCCGCACCTGCGCCACCATTGAAGGGACTGTTTGACAGAATTTACCAATTCATGTCGCACAGAGTGGTATATCACAGCCTGTTTTGGTTGGTGTACATCCTTATTATGGTGCTGTATCGCGGACGGGCAGATGGGTACATGTTCGTTTTTACAAATGAATTGATTAAGAGTTTTTTCTATGGAATTGCGGTATACTTCAACATTTACTATCTGATTCCCAATTACTTATCGCAGACCAAATTTGTCACCTACAGTGCTTTATTGATTTTATTGGTGGTGATAGTGACACCACTTTCGACGATATGTTTGTATTTCCGGTTTATGAATTATCCCGAAATACAACAAAGTGTGATTGATGCCCAGCCTGAATTGTTCTTGATGACATTCATCATTTTGGGTATCTCCACTATCCTGAAAATCATTACTGATTGGATACGCCACCAAACCGTCAAGCGCGAACTCGAAAGACAAACCATGCGCTCTGAATTGCGTTTCCTCAAATCACAAATCAATCCGCATTTTCTATTTAATACACTGAATAATTTATATGCATTGACCCTCAAAAAATCCGACAAAGCCCCTGAAATTGTCCTCAAACTCTCAGAAATGATGCGCTACATGCTCTACGAATGCAATGAGCGTCGCGTACCGCTTCGCAAAGAGGTGAATTATATCAGCAATTACTTGGATTTGGAACGATTGCGGCAAGGAAAAAATATGGAAATTGCCTTTTCGCTCAATGGTAATGTGGGCAATCAGAAAATCGCCCCCTTGATGTTTATTCCGTTTTTGGAAAATAGTTTTAAACACGGATTGAACCAAGTGTCGGAGGGATTCGTTCACATTCAAATGAACGTTGAAGATACAGAACTTGCCATGTCGATTGAAAATAGCAAGCCCGCCATGCCGCGTATCAATCATCGTTCGGGCGGTATTGGTTTGCAGAATGTAAAGCGTCGATTGGATTTACTTTATCCCGAACAATACGAATTAAATATTGATAATCAGCCGGAAAAATATATTGTTCATCTTAAAATTAATTTAGACCATGATTAACGCCATTATCGTAGATGATGAACCTCTCGCCTTAGATATACTGGAAAGTTATATCGAAAAAATTCCCAACATCAACTTACTTCAACGCTGCGGCAGTGCTGTCGAAGCCTTTGAAATTGTGCGTTCCGGCGGAGTGGATTTGATGTTTTTGGATATTCAAATGCCGCAAATGACGGGTATTGAGTTTTTAAAATCACTCAAAAATCCGCCTTTGGTCGTATTTACCACAGCGTATTCGGAGTATGCGCTTGATGGTTACGACCTGAATGTGTTGGATTATCTGCTCAAACCGATTCCGTTTGACCGCTTCATGACGGCAGTCAATAAAGCACTCGACCAGCTCGAACCTGCCGAAACAAGCACCGCACCAGCCGCTGATGACAAGGATTTTATTTTTGTAAAATCAGACAAAAAACTGGTCAAGGTACGCTATGCCGATATTTTGTACATCGAAGGTTTGAAGGATTATGTCATCATTCGTATGACGGGCGGCAATCGTGTGATTACCCTCCAAACGATGAAAAGCCTCGAAGAAAAAATGCCCGACGATAAATTTAAACGCACCCATCGCTCATACATCGTCGCACTTGACAAAATTGAAGCCGTGATTGGTAATATGGTGGAAATTGAAAAGAAACATTTACCGATAGGCAAAAATTATAGAGAAGATTTATTGAGAATTGTAAACGAAAATCGTTTGTAAATAAGCACAAGAGCAAAGTACAAGTTCAAATACAAGCTCAGTAATCAATTCGCTTTCAGCGAATTACGAGAACTTAGCGTATCACTTAGCTCAGGCTATTTTTAAAATTGAAAATGAAAAAATAAGAAAGGCGATTCGCAAATGCGAATCGCCTTTCTTCGTTAAAAAATTTGAATAAAATAAATCATCACGAATTTTGATATAAAAACTAATTTTCAAGTCATTCAAAATTCACTCATTCGCTCATTCAAAATTAATTTGGTGGAGCCGGCGGGATTCGAACCCGCGTCCAGACAAAGTATTCAGCAACTTTCTACATGTTTAGTAACCTATCGAATCTTAGACGCAGGAAGGTCAGGTTACCCACGAACTGCGCCCCAGTCCTCTGAAATGTCTCCGCCGATGCAAGAACAGACACCGACGAATAAGCCTGAAGTTGTGTTGATGTGCGGCTCGCTGTGTATCAGGCGTCAAACGTGCGGCACAAAGGCTTTCTTAAGCTATCGCTTAGGCAGCCATGGCATACTGAGTATTGCCATTTGAAAAATTGTTTGAATAACAGGTTTAACGAGTTTGTATATTCGTGACTCGACATGCTTACTACTCAATGGCATTTGCTGTCAATACCATTCGACCCCGTGTGAAGTTTAAGTTTAAGAATAAGTTTAAGTTCAAATTACTATGTTTGGCGAAGCCAAACATCATTTTTAAACTTAGACTTAAACTTAGTTTGCAAAGGTACTAACGAATATTGGTATGAAAAAGTTCGGATAAGAAAATTGTAAAACATTCCTTGCCCTCTCCTATCCAATGTTAATTTTTCCCTAAACAAATGTTGTATATAACTTTTTGGTGGCTTGTACGTATATTTGCTTGTTAAACAGAGTAATACTAAAACTATGCTGAAATCACAAACACCTGTTTCGCACTCAACATCTTTTACAAAAAGAATAAAACAATTTTCGACAGGATTTGCAGAAGCTAATTCTATAGAAAAACTTTCCTATAATATACATCTACTTGTTGTTGGCTTGTTGTTATTACAGACGTTTTTTGTTACTATTTTTCGATACTCTCCCCTTTATCCTTTTGCCATTATCATCGTCAATTTAAGTGAAATTTCTGTTTACTTGTTATCGCTCTTCCTCTACTGGCGAAAGCAATATGTAGCATCCGTAATGGCAGCCGCCTTTTTGATACCTGTCGTTTTTTCGGCAACACTTTTCTCCATCGAAGCCGTTCATTTTGAAAGCTGCTTATGGTTTTTATTGTGCTTTGAGTTCATTTATATTATACTCATTCGGGGCAATCTCAATCGCATCATTTATGTAGTGTTCTGTGCTGCTGTCTTTTTTATCCCCGGCGTTATCTCAGATTACGAACATTTATCCGGTCGCATCATCAAATTTGCTCAATTAGCTACGCTTACTTCAATCCCAATGATTATTGGCTCATTCATAGAATATCAGGCAAAAAAAGTAAAAAAATTAAATAAGGAATTGCATCGAAAATATATCGAAAAAAAGAATGACGCTCAACGACTCGATGAAAAAAACAATGAACTCATTGTCTTTTCTCACATCATGAGTCATGATTTGAAATCTCCCCTGAGTACTATCAAAGCATTTACCGGACTCTTAACAAAGGATGCTAAAAAAAGGGAAGACAACGAGCAACAACTCAAGTACTTGAATTTTATCTTGAATTCAACTGATTCGATGTCCGACCTCATCGACGACCTTTTGATGTATTCTAAAATCGAAACTGATGATTATGATGTAGAAGATGTTAATTTACAATCTATTATCGAAGAAATCCTTCCTTTATTTCAATTTGATATAATGGACAAACAGGTAAAAATTGAGGTAAATGAACTGCCTATAATTCGAGGAAATCATAGTATCATCAAAACGGTTTTCCAAAATCTCATTTCCAATGCGATTAAATATCAGCCTAAAGACAAGCAAAACCATCATCCCAAAATTATCATTTGGTCAGAAGAAAATGAGCGGAATCATGAAGTATTTATTCGAGATAATGGTATTGGCATCCATGAGAAATATATCGACGAACTATTCGCTCCTTTTAAGAGATTTCACACCAACAAAGAATACAAAGGCACGGGTTTAGGGATGTCTATCTGCCGTAGAATTATGGAAAAACATAATGGTAGTATTTCTTTACTCAGCACCTCTAAAAATGGCAGCACATTTAAGCTAAGTTTTCCAAAATCCGCTTAAATCCCTGAATCTGCCGTCTATGTCGGTAGATGTGTACAATGGCGTGTTCCATCAATTGTTCGTAATCGTATAGCTGCGCCCATCCCGTCTTGATTTTTTTTGTGGGGTCCAATTGTACCATTTCTCCTGCTCCTACTTGCTCAAAGAAATCAATATTTCGTTCATACATTTCTTCTAAAGCTGCCATGTATTCATCAACAGTATCATAATACACACGCTTCCCCCACGCGCTATTGGCATTTCCTCTATCAATGTCAATCATGGTAATATAATTGTCGCCCCAAAAAATAATATGCGTCAATACAGATTGAATCGACACACAATCTTTATTTTTTGTTTCGTGGTCAACGATTACCTTTAAATCTTCATCTTTTACATCTTTGATATACGCTTTCAAATCATTGACGGCATATTTGTATTCGTCCATCAATGCGCCGATAACCCCCTGTTTTGTCGTATTTTTCATGTGAATTATTATACCGATTATTTTGCGTGCATTTCATTTTTTCGCGTAGCGAAAATTATAGCATGAAAATAGGACACAGATTTAACGGATTAAACAGATAAGAACAGATGAAAATCCGTTTTTATCCATTAAATATGTTCAATCCGTGTCCTATCCACGAAATTTTGAAATGCACCCATTATTTTTTGCTCAAATTATCCTACATATAACACCAGTCCCTTCAAATAGCTCACTTCGGGATGAA
>JAHDEO010000143.1:8648-14887 GCA_020628725.1 Saprospiraceae bacterium | reverse complement strand
GTCTTGGCACTTAAAATATTTATAATTTATAATAAATTCATAGTGAAACCTATAAGGCTTTAAAAGCTTTATAGGTTTCGTTGTTGTAACAGATAGCCAATTCTAAAAAGCTATTTACATGAAAAAAATCCTATTCTTCGCTGTACTAATTTTAATAAGCAGCCACATCGTACACGCTCAGGCAGAATCCGACATTGTCATCACCGAAATTATGTATAATCCGCCGGGAGAAGATACGCTTGAGTTTATAGAACTGTACAACAAAAGTGATTTCGGTGTCAACCTCACGGGCTGGAAATTCGTGAAGGGCATTACACACTCATTGAGTGGTACATTCATTTCTCCGAAAAGCTACATTATTCTGGCAAAAGACAAGGATAAATTTGAGAGCAGATTTGGGGTACCGGCATTTCAATGGGAAGATGGCGGGCTCTCCAATAGCGGCGACACCCTTGTTTTGGTCAATCCATTTGGCGACATCATGGATTCTCTGCGTTATAATGACAATGCGCCTTGGCCCACTGGTCCTATTGACCCCGACGGCGATGGTGCTTCCATTGCATTATGCGATCCGGAATTAGACAATAAAGATCCGCTCAACTGGACGATTGGCGATGACCCGACACAAACAATCATTGTCAATAATGAACTTATTTATGCCCACCCGTTCGACTCCTGTTTGGGTATTGACCTGATCCCTCCTATCCCCGAACATGCAGAGGCAAATTGTGATAATGAAATTATCATATATTTCAATGAACCCGTAAATATGACGGCTGAACTTCAGCAAAATTATACGGGACTTGGTGCGTTTACTGCCGACCGTGACCCAACTTGGACTATAGTGACATTGACGCTGGACGAACCGCTACCCGATGGAGTATTGACCACATTTTGCGTACAGGATATTCAAGACTTGCCCGGCAACCAAATGACCGATCTCAACACCGAATGTTTTGAGGTCATTTGTCATAGTACGGGCGAAGTACGCGACATCATCATCACCGAAATTATGTATAATGCACCGGGCAAAGATAGTCTCGACTTCATTGAATTGTACAATAATTCGGGGGTAGACCGTAACCTCTGGGGCTGTTATTTCGATAAGGGAATTGACTTTCAATTTCCCGATTTTACACTTGGAGCAGGTGAATATGTCGTCATTGCCGAAGACTCCATCGGTTTTGAACAAACCTACGGGATTACTCCCTTCAAGTGGAGTGGTAGCCTTGACAATAACAGCGAAAGCATCAGCTTCAATTATGTAGATGGCGATTCGATTGACTTCGTGGATTATAACGACAATATGGGATGGGATACGCTCGCAGATGGTCTTGGTTATTCGCTCGTTTTGTGCGATTTTTCATTAGATAATGCCGATTCATTGAGTTGGATGGTAGCCACTACCTCCACCGGAATTTTTGTTGAAGATTCTGTAGAAGTTATCGTTGGTACCGATACTATACAAGAGGCGATTCAGATAGAAATGTTTGCCAATCCGGGTGCGTATGATTCGGGCTGCGAGGTTGATGTTCAGTACGTAGAAGAATTGGCAGGCGTTCATATTTATCCCAATCCTAATAATGGCGTATTTTTTATTGATAATCAGGAAAATACCCAATTAGAATACGAAATCTACGACCTATACGGACGCGAAATAAGGCGGGGCAATCTGACCAATACTCAGCAACAAATTCATCTCAAAAATGTCCCCAAAGGTGTCTATTTACTAAGACTAACAGATAAATTTTCATCAAAAAGTACAACGAGAAAGATAGTGATGAGTGGCGAGTAGACAACGCCCTTTTGTTTTGTAAAACATTGTAATTATTTGACATGTTTAGAAATGTGGTTGACACTTTTTGAAACCACTAAGGACACGAAAACTTGTAATACGCAGAGAACACTAAAAACTTCATAAGTGTATTATAAAGTTTTTAGTTAATCTTAGTTTCCTTTTACGTTAGTTTTGTTTCGTGTCCTTCGTGACCTTAGTGGTTCAAAAAAAGTGTCAACTACTTTTGAG
This sequence comes from Saprospiraceae bacterium, assembly GCA_020628725.1. GTDB lineage: Bacteria > Bacteroidota > Bacteroidia > Chitinophagales > Saprospiraceae > JAHDEO01. The sequence continues at coordinate 12,861 of JAHDEO010000143.1, read as the reverse complement.
CAAAAATTAAACATGCCATTTATTTTTTTCGTGGAAAAATTACACGGTTATCTATCAATGGATAGGAATTATCTTTTCGCATAGTGTTAGAATGAAATATTAATAACCCCGGATGAAATGTTTTTTCATTTCTATTTTCATTTTCATTGAATACAGTTTACTCAAACACATCAAGGTCGTTACCGTAGGCTAATGCGCCTCGGTAATTTTCCCGAATTTCATTGATAATATCTTCTTTGGTTTTTTGATAGGTAATTTGGTGAGTCAATACCAGCAATTTGGGTTGGATTTTTTGGGCGATTTTTCCTAACTCGATACTGCCTGTATGTACTTTTTTGAAGTAATCTTGATATTTCTGCGGAAGTTCGGGCATCACAGATTCACAATACACTTCATGTACCAATATGTCGCAGTTTTTTGCTTTTTCATACAATTCGTCAACCGGTGAAGTATCACCCGAAAGCACAACGATTTTGTCCGGCGTAATAAATTTGTAGGCATACGCCTCAAATGCGCCATGCTCTACCCTTATCGCTTCTATACTTACATTTTCATCTTTATAAACGATACCTTCCTCTATTTCAGTGATTTGTGTTTGAATGGCTTGAAGTGGTTTGGGTCCTCTATACAGATGTTCATTGATACCCTCTTGGTAAATGTCCAAAATACCCTCAATCATCCTTTGCGTTCCTTTTGGTCCATATATTTCCAGGGGGTCTTTTCTGCCCATATTCCAGGGCGCAATCAAAAATCCGGGCAAAGCCACCGTATGGTCAGGATGAAAATGGGTAAGGAATAACTTAGTCAATTTCGGATTTGCCAATGCCTCCATTCCTTTTGCGCGTGCTTCTGCCAATCGTTCCAGTATCCCACTACCGCAATCTACAATGTAAGGCTGACCATTAACAATGACCGCCGTAGCACTTTGATAGCGTCCCGGTGTCATTACAGGCGTCCCTGTCCCCAAAAGAATGACTTGTGTTTTCGATTCAGACAAAATGTTGTTTTTAATTAAAATGAAAATTTAAATCAAAAAACACTTTAAAAATATTTGTTTTTTCATTTTTATTTTCATTTTAATTTCCATCCACTTAAAGAAAATAAAATAGTTGGTTTTCGGTAAACACATGTTCGATTTATACAAGTGTTTTGTAGTTTATTGCATTTATTTTCATAAATTTGAATGAATTTTACAAACTCCTGTACAGGCGTTTTCAATCGCCATGTAAAAAATCGCAAACCATATTCCATGACACATGGCGATTAAAAATCGCCTATACGAGCCACACATTATGTCAACAAGGAGTAAATTAAATTTTGAAAACCTCGTCATTTACGGAGAAAAACGGCGTGAAATCAGTCCGTATTTTCTGTTTATTGAGCCGCTTCAATGGAATAAAGAAAAACATAAAGGACATGTAAAACCACATCTACACTCATCGCTGTTTCAGATTATTTTGATAAAAAAGGGCGGCTTATTTTTCAAATCCAATCACGTTCAAAAGTTGGTCACAGAACCAACCATTATTTTGATTCCGGAAGATAATCTACATAGTCTGAAGTTTGAACAACCGACAGAGGGTTGGACATTGAGTTTTTCCTTGAGTATGATGGATGAATTATTGGAAAAATATCCGTCGGGATTTTCGTATTTCCAGTCGGTGCGATTGATAGAACATTCCAATGAAAATCCTTATTACGACATCATTCTGAATCTTTGCAAACAAATCTACGCAGAACAAAATAAACATCAATCAAATCAATGGATTTTTAATGTGTCATCTATCGGTTTGATCTTGTATTATATCAATAAATTTTTTGAACAGGCAGATACTAACAATACTTATACAAAGGAAAGCAAGGAGTATACACATTTAAGAAAGTTCAAAAAAATGATAAAAGAAAGAGTTGATGCAGGAAAAAAAGTGCGAGATTATGCGGCTGAATTAAATATCACGCCAACGCACCTGAACAGACTCTGCAATTCGCTCACAGGCATCTCTGCCTCTCAAACGATTTATAATATCCTCATCGCAGAATCGAAAAAATATCTGACTCATTCTACCTTCACCATCTCTGAAATCGCCTATCGGCTCAATTTTAAATCACCTTCCCATTTCAGCAAATTTTTCAGAAATCAAAACGGACTCTCGCCTAAACATTATCGCGAGCAGGAAGCGGGGAAAAGGTAGTTTTACTGAAAATGTAAATTAAAATTAAAATGTAAAAGCCTCTGAAAAACCGTTATTTCAAATCGGGGGTTAAGGACAAATGCATGAAATTTATTGTGGCAATCTGACGAGTAAACTTGGTTTAATCACTCCAATACAGCCGATTCGGATTATCCACTAAAATTTTATGCAATACAGCTTCATCTCCAAACAATGCCAATAAATCCACCAAATCTCCGTCATTGGGCATATGTTCCTTGATATTGGGGTGTGGAAAATCTGTTCCCCAGATACATCTGTCGGGGGCTACTTTGATTAAAGCCTGTGCATAAGGAACGGCATCATAAAAAGGAGGTCCTGCCTTAGAGATACGCTCCGAACCACTGACTTTTACCCACCAATTTTCGCGCTGCATACATTCCAATAAGATTTGGAAGGCAGGTTGTTCTATGCCCAAATTTGTGGGTACGCGCCCCATGTGATCTACGATAATATTCATATCATCGAACTGACTGAAAAAGCCCTCATATTCAATAATATCTTCCGCATTCACATGGATAACTAAGTGCCAACCCAATGGTTTGACCCGTTCCAATACATTTTTCATCCCTTCCAAATCCGGTGCGCCGCCCAAGTGTTTGACGAAATTAAATCGTACGCCTCTTACGCCTCCCTCGTGTAGTGCTTCAAATTCTTTATCGATAAAATCTTGATTCGCGATACATACGCCTCTCCAATGTTGGTCGCCTCTCCATCGAATGGCATCCAACATCGCCCGATTATCGGGTCCGTGACAACTGGCTTGCACAATGATTGCCCTATCCAAACCAATATGGTCGTGCAAGGCTTTTAATCTTTCCTTTCCCGCATCCGGCGGCTCGTAAGTGCTGGTCGGGTGATAAGGAAATACCTCCCGCGGTCCAAACACATGACAATGGGCATCACAAGCCAAAGGCGGTGCTTTGAATTTTGGCGCTTTTGGATTAGGGTCGGGCGGCATACATGTTTTTTTATTCATATTTTTTTTATTGACAATGAGTGAATGACTGAATGAGCGAATAAATAATGCGATAATGATGCAATGCGTCAATGCGACAATGAGGTAGAAACATTGTCGCATTGTATCATTATCGCATTGTCGCATTAAAAATATTCACTCATTCATAATTCACTCATTCACTCATTGAAACAGGAAGAAACACCTCTCCTTTGCTAATCATACGGGCGGTACGAACGGTTCCTGATTTTCCGATATTGATTTGGTCGTCATTAAAATTGACTTCTAAACTCACCGCAAATTGCCCCGAAGGATGCTCTACCGATAAGGCTGTATAATCTGCGGGAACTACCGCAATTCCTTCGGCGACAGAACCGGGAATGATACACCCCGTGGCAGCAGACACCGCGCCCAAAACACCTATCGCAGCATGACATACATGCGGAATAAATGTGCGGGTATTGACCAATCCGCCATTTCGGGGAGGGGAGAGTAAAGACATTTTGGGAACCGTTTTTTTAGTGACATCGCCCAGATTCATCATAGTACCTGCCTGCAAGCGAATACTTTCCAGTCGCTTTTTTAGTGCTTCATTGGCATCCAATTCGGCTTTGCTTTCGTAGCCTGTTATGCCCAAATCAGCGGCGCTCATATTGACCACCGGCATACCATTATCCACACACGAAACTTCAATGCCGTCTATCACATCAATCACTTTTCCGGTGGGTAAAAGCGCACCCGTATTGGCACCAGCAATGCCCAGATAGTTGCAAATAATCGGCGCACCTGTACCCGGCACACCATCTACTTTTGCATCGCCGTGATAGATGATTTTTCCGTTGGGGCTTTGCACGGTGACTTCGCATAAGCCGCCACTATTCAGCATGTGAATGGTCGCCGTAGTCGTCGGGTGTGTCGCTTTTAGCAGACCTGTTTCAAGGGCATAGGGCAGGACACCCGCCAGTATATTTCCGCAATTTTGAGAGATGGACAAACGCCCTTCTCCCATCACGACCTGCATAAAAAGATAGTCTATATCAGCTTC
>JAHDEO010000143.1:3242-8548 GCA_020628725.1 Saprospiraceae bacterium | reverse complement strand
TACACTTTTTATTTTTGCCACAAAGTCACAAAGACACAAAGATTTTTAAAATTGTATTCAATTGATTATTAGCAAACTATACTTAGTGCCTTTGTGTCTTTGTGGCAAGGTTTCGTTTTGTAAATAGCTCATTCAAAAACCAATTAAGAATTGGATAAATTCTTGTTTTTTATTTTCGTCTGTCAGTAATTGTTGAATGTCGGTTGCTTGTTTTGCGGGAATTTCATCTTCATTTTTATGAAAAAGTTGATTCAAAAAATTAGTGTAAGCTATCGTTTTTAAATGTGATTCCAGACATTGTTTGGTGTAATTTTCTAAATGAGAGTTAGTTTCTTTTTTGTATAAATGATAAAAAGCATCTGCGAGTAGGATAACATCTTTGAAAGCCATATTGATTCCTTTCGAGCCTAATCTCGGTACTTGGTGCGCGGCATCTCCGGCAATCATTAATCTTTTATATTGCATGGTATCGGTGTGGAAAGAGCGCATGTAATCCAATTTTTGATGGAACATTTCGCCCCTTGCCACTTGCACGCCCAAGCGTTTTTCCAGTATATCCCAGATTTCTTTTTGTGGGGGCAAATCGTCTTTTTCAGTACCTCTTTTGATTTGAAGATAATAGCGTGTTTGTTGATTGGCATTGATGATTTGCATAGCAAAACCTGTTTTGTGAAAAGCCATAATCGGATGTGCGGACGAGGGCGTTCCCTCTGTTATCCATTCCAACCAAGCATAAGGCAACTCTTCTTTTTTTTCGGTAATCGCATGTCGGGGAATACTTCTTCTGCTAATTCCCCGATAGCCGTCACAGCCTACTACATAGTCGCAATTTATATCATATAATTGCCCGTCTAATGTGTAAATAATTTTTACTTTATCCCCGTCCAAGCTTTCATATCGTTGTGCTTTTGCTTCAAAAATGATTGGGATTTCATCTGCCTTTATACTTTCCAATAAATCAGCTACGATATTTTTTTGGTCATAAATTATGGCAGTCTTATTCGGGGTAGATGCTAAAGGGATGGCGTGTTTTTCGCCATTGATGTGAATGTCTATTTGTGTGATTGAAATACCTTTGGCTAAGATTTTTTTACTTGCTTTTTCTTCAACTAAAGTCCGTACAATTTCTTTTTCAAGAAAACCGCCTCTGTTCAATTCTCGTAAAAATGGTTCGTTTCTGTTTTCTAAAATAATACATTCGATACCTCGATTGTGTAACAGTCGAGCCAAGAGTAAGCCGGCTGGTCCGGCACCAATGATGACTATTTGTTTGTACATTATAGAGATAGATACTTACTTAAATTTTTGACCGCTCCTTTCGACATGATGGCATCCAAACCTTCCCCTTCGAGCATTTCTACCACTGCTTCCATTTCGTGCATTCTGCGCTTGGCGTGGGTGCGACTGCCATTTAAAAAGCGGTCAATCAGTGCGTCATTTTCACCGATAATAGAATGGATTTGTGTACGCATATAATCTTCCATTCCAAAATGTGCGCCTGCCTCCATGGCTTCACACATGACCGCAGCCACTCCTTTATACACGATAGACCTCAACAATTTTTTACTGGCGGCTGCTCCTGTTATATCATTTAAATAGGTCAAATTCAATGAATAAGGAGTTAGTTTTTCGCATAATAATTTAGCTCCCGGACCGCTTGCCAATAAGGGTACTTTGATGCCTTTTGGCGGGACGGGCGCCATGATTGCCAAGTCAACGAAGTGAATTTGGGCGGGTTGGAGGATAGACTGAATGGATTTTTTTGTCGCAGGAGAAGAGGTGTTCATTTCACAATAAATAGCTGCTTTTTTTAGTGCGGGTAAAATTTCGCGAGCAATTTTTTCGGATTCCGAAGTGTAGTTGGCACTAAAAATAATATCTGCATCGCGGACGGCAGCCGGATTATTTTTTGCAAAAATGACCGAAGCATCTAATGTCCTTTTTAATTCAGGATCCCAACCGCTTACCGTGAAGCCCATCTTAATTAAATCATTTGCAAAATGGCTACCCGCCTCACCTAATCCTATGATAGCTACCTTCATTTTTGAATGAGTGAATGGTTTTGAATGAGTGAATGAGTGAATATTTAATGCTACAATGCGATAATGCGACAATGTTAATGAGTGAATTTTGAATGCGTGAATGAATAAAGTGTTGTTTATCAATTAATTAATTCAAAAAATATTGACAATCAATTCTATAAGGTTTTCGAAAACCTTATAGAATTTGGGTAAAAAACCAATCACCAATCCATCAATCACCAACCCACTAATACCCAAATTTTTCATCCCAACCATAAATCTTTAAAGACGTTTCTCCTTGATTTAATCGGGCGCGTACTCTGGCTTCTTTTTGCTCGCGGGCATAAGATTTTTCAATCGCCTCCTCTACCCTATCCTGCGGAACGACGACAACGCCGTCTCTATCTCCGACAATAATATCTCCCGGATTTATGGTCACTTCTCCAATAGTGATGGGTTCGTTGAGGCTACCTTCGGGGTCTTTGCCCGTTCCCCTGATACAGAAACCTCTGCAAAAAACCGGAAAACCCAATGCTTCTATTTCGTCGGCATCCCGCACACAGGCATCAATCACCAAACCGGCGATTCCTTGCTTCATCGCACCCGATGTCAATAGGTCGCCCCAATAGCCCGCCTCATATCCACCTGAACAATCGGCTATAATCACATCGCCGGGTTTTGCATAAGCATAGGCACGGTGCAAATTGACATTCATATAGGCTTTCGCTTTTACGGTATATGCCGGTCCGCAAATACGCATCTGCTTATGAATGGGTTTAATCTGATAAGGGAGATTTCCTATTTTTCCCAATGCTTCGTGGATGGTGGCTGTACCAAATTGTGCCAATTCTTCTATTTGTGCTTTTGTTGCCATATTTAAAGTGTTGCGAGTTGCGAGTTGCGGGTTGCGAGTTGTCGGTTATAAAAATATTTTGAAGAGAAGTATTTGGCAGTAAATGAGACAAAAACCGCCTGTTTCTTGCGTATGTTTAGCTAACTCGTAACTCGCAACTCGTAACTCGTAACTCAACTAAGAAAAGTGTATATCAGGAACAATGGTATCTAATACTACGGGAACAACTCTTTGATGTGCTTCCGCAAATTTAACCTGTTGCTTACCGGAAATGCGCCGGGCATGATTGCCGCGTCTTGCGCCTAATTCTGTGTAATAATCTTTCAGATATTCCTGTGCACGCATACAGCCCATAGCCGCTATTTTTTTGTCGAATACCGAAGTAATATCTATAAAAGTATTGGGCATAAAACCCGATAATTCAGGCTGATGTGGCTCGAAGCAATACCAAATCGGCGGGTCAATTCGCTTGAAAGCCGCCGCTACTCCTGCGCCTGTTGACAATATTCGCGCCTTTTCTACCGCTACATAGGCTAAGGGATGGTCAGGATTAAAAGGGTCTTTGGGCGTATGCGTGATAATCACATTTGGTGCAAAATTGCGGATAATTTCCGTGAGTTGCTCAATACGTTCATCGGTCAGAATCATTGGATAATCACCCCAATCCAAACAACGAAATTCACAGCCCAAAATCGCAGATGCCTGCTCGGACATTTCGTGCCTGATTTGCTTGACTTCTTCGACAGAACGGTTGGGGTTTTCTTTCCATAAAACACCTGATTCTCCACGTTCTCCGTAAGATAAAGCCAAGTTTAAAACCTCTCCGCCTTGCTCTACTACTTTAGCGATTGTACCGCCTGCCCGCCACACATAATCGGCGGAATGTGCGCCTACTACTAATAATTTCTTTGTCATAATTTATTTTTTGATGGTGATTGGTGATTAGTGATTAGTGATTGGTTGGCGCATTATTGCATTTTAATTAAAATTAAATAAAAATATAATTTATAAAATTCGTTAAAAATTATTATTTAATTATCATAACACAAAAAACGCATTATTCACGTTAATTTTGTTTTTAAAATAACAAAAAATAACAATATAATTAATTTGAAATTTTATTTTGAAACGGCACTGTACTGACGACTTTAGCCGTCAAGTAGCCTTGTGTTTCCCGCGACGGCTAAAGTCGTCGGTACGGGGGCAACCAATCAACAATTCAATTAGACGCTACATATTCCAGCTTATGTAAATTTTCCATTGCCACGAAGCATTGATGTGCGCTGGATTCGGGTTCTCTGCCTTCCTTGATGGCTTCAAAAAATTCGCGGTCTTGGAGTTCTATGCCATTGTCGGATACGCCATTCCATTGATAATCAACGGGTTTGTCCCAACCGTCGGTCATGTCGTTGTACCGTACTTTGAAAGTGCCTTCCTCACAGATATACCTAAACCAAGAGCCGAGCGGACCTTCATTATTGAAAGATAGGGCTACTGTACACAATTTATTGTCTTGCGATTTCAGCCCAATGGTCATATCCAATGGCACGCCTATAATCTTGCTGACAGGACCTTGCTGCGCCCAACGTTTAATCAGCGGTTGCCCTGTCTGCCAGGCAAATAAATCTACGCTGTGACAGGCGTGATGCCATAGTAAATGGTCTGCCCAATCTCTTTTTACGCCCAAAGCACTTACGTTTTCCCGACGATGAAAAAAGGTCTCTACTACGAGGTGGTGCAAGGTCAATTCGCCGTTTTTGAATTTTTCGTGTAGCCACTGATGCGGCGGGTTGAAGCGGCGGGTATGTGCCACCATTGCTATCAAACCCGTCTCTTTTTGTACCTCACAAATCATGCGGGATTCTTCGAGCGAAACCGCCATTGGAATCTCGACTAATACGTGTTTTCCTGCTTTCATCACTTGCACTGCCTGCGCTGCGTGCATAGGGCTGGGGGTGCATAATATGACACAATCCACTCCGGGTTGCGCCATTGCTTCGTCCAAGTCGAGTGTCCAGTGCGGGATGCCGTTTGCTTCGGCAACTTCTTTGGCTTCCTCTGCATTGACACTGACGAGCGAGACTACATTGGCATAAGGTATATTCTTTATGGATGCTAAGTGTTTGCGGGCAATCGAACCGGCACCAGCCATTACTACGTTCATAATTATTGTATTGATTATAGCCTAAAAGAGTACATACAAATGTATATAAGCAAATGCAGTATTTTTAGTATAATTCAAATTTAAACTTATACAAAACAAACATTGTGATACTTTTAGAATCAAAATTGAGCACATGAGTATTCGATTGCTTTGAAATATTGTAAATTAGCTTATCATGACTACACGATTTCATAAAATTAATTTTGATTCAAACATCACCGGATATATCTTTGAGGAAGCTCATTTTCATAAGAATTATCAAGACATA
>JAHDEO010000143.1:0-3142 GCA_020628725.1 Saprospiraceae bacterium | reverse complement strand
ACGGGAAGGGGACAAGGGGAATTATTAGAGAGTATGTCCGAAGCGGGTTTTGCTTATGAGGATGTCACAGATGTAATTATTACGCATGGAGATGGTGACCATGTGGGTGGTGTTCACCTTTTTAATCATGCGAATATATATTTACCTCAAAAATTATATGAACTTTAGAATAACCAAAATTCCGTAGAAGAATTGAATCAAGAATTTGAAAAAACGATGTCTAAGGTGCTTGGGGAGAGATTGCCAAAAGCCATTGCAGGCAGGCATAAATGGGCAGCATGGGTGCAGCAAAACGACCAACTGAATATCATAGCGGAAGGTGAAAATTTTTTAGACGGATGTTCATTTTTGTATACTCCGGCGCATCGTACCGACCACCATGCTGTTTTGATACAGTCGGCGGATTGTCATATTATCGTAGCTGCCGATGCTATCAGATGCAAAGAGCAATTGAAGCATCCGTATCTTTATAGTCAATTTGAATCCAATCCGAAGCGAATGGAGGAATCCGTGCAAACTATTGTGTCTAATATTAGTGATGACAAGACTACATATTTGTTTGGAACACATATTGAGTGGCACGGGGTTTTGTCGCTTTCAGATTTTACAAGATAAAATGATACGCCCTTACTACATGGATGCTTTCAAATCCTGCAATTCCTTTTCGAGTGCCTCTGCTTTTTCTTTGTATTTTGTCATTGCCTTTTTCAACTGACTTATTTTTTTGAAGGCTTCTTCATCTTCGGGGGTGTTCGACGACAATAGGGTAAATTAAAAAACACTAAATTTTGATTATTAAACACTTACACATTTTTATAATACTTTTTTGATTGTAATAATCAATAATTTTTCAGATAGTAGCTGTAAAAATCACAAGTCATTATCAAAAAAATATTTTTTAATTTTATAAGTTACTGATAATCAAATAATTTAATTGAATTCGATTACCCTATTATCATCGTATACCACCTCATCTTCTACTTTAGTGTAGGTTACATTGCCGTCTTTTTCGCGGTATTTTGCTTTTCCGCCGCAAGTCGGGCATTTTCTGACATCACTCATAATAATTTATTAGTTTTATTAATCCCAAAGTATGGGCAATCCAACATAATTTTCGGTAAATGACTGTGCGCCAATTTTGGAATCCAGTATATATGAAATGGTCGCTTCCTGCATTTTTGTCGTAAACTCATCTTGGTCATCGCTGACGTGAAATGTAGTCGTGACCCACCATGAAAAACGCTCGACTTTCCATATTCTTCTCAAACAAATTTCAGTATATCTATTTAAAATATCGTTATCATTGTGTTGGTAATGATGAATCAATCCTTTGGAGAGGACATTGATGTCGGCTACGGCTAAATTCATGCCTTTAGCACCGGTCGGGGGAACAATATGGGCAGCATCGCCCGCAATAAACAAACGCCCGGACTGCATCATATCACACACAAAAGAGCGCATGGGAGCTACGCCTTTGTCAATGATATTTCCCCGATTATTGGTGATACCCAATCTTTTATCTAGTTCATCCCAAAGCCATTCTTCCTCGTAGGCGTTGGGGTCTGTACCGTTGGGACATTGAATATACAAGCGGCTCAATTCGGGTCCGCGCATACTTTGTAAAGCAAATCCGGCAGGGTGATGTGCATAGATAACTTCGTGACACACAGGCGGTGCTTCAGCCAAAATTCCGAACCACGAATACGGAAATTCACAAGTATGAATATTTTTTTCAGTAGTAGGTAGTGCGGTTCGGGAAACTCCATGAAATCCATCACAACCGGCAATAAAATCACATTCAATGGTGTGCATTTTACCATACCGGGAATAGTGGATAATTGAGGAGTCGTTTTCATTGTGAAAGCCTTCCAGTTTTTCGGCTTTGGCTTCCCAGATGATTTGGATGTCGTCTTTTTGAGCATGGTCAATCATATCATTGGTGATATTTTTTTGACCATATACTGTTACCACTTTTCCTGCGCTCAAATCCTTGACATCTATTCGATTTGCCTTTCCATTTACATGGAGATGAATGCCCTCATGAACCATTTTTTCTTTTTCCAACCGTGCGCCAACTCCGGCTTTCATAAAAGTATCTACTGTTCCCTGTTCCATTACGCCTGCCCGTAGTCGCTTTCGCAAATAAGCCTCATCGCGATTTTCTAAGATAATGGATTCAATACCGTTATTGTATAAAATTCTGGCTAATAACAGACCCGCCGGACCTGCACCTATTATCCCGACTTGAGTTTTTAGATTCATTGCGCTACTTCATTTTCAAAACAAATAATCCCAAAAGCGGTATTGCTGCTTGCTACATGATATTTTCTAAATTTTTCTACTATTTTGTCGTCCATCGCTCCCCGCATAATCTGCCACATCACCAATTCTATTCCTTCAGAACCCGCTTCACGGATATATTCTAAATGTGATTTGCAGCGATTTTTGTCATTATCTTCACTCAACCAATTCAAATAATTGATGTCAAATTCCGTATTCACCACGCCTGCTCTTTCACCTTGCAATTGGTGAGACATGCCACCTGTTCCGGCGACGACCACATTGAGGTCTTCGGGAAATTGCTCGACCGCATGTTTGATGGCTCTGCCCAAATTATAGCATCTATTCGCAGTCGGTGGCGGAAATTGTATAACATTCACACAGATAGGAATGACCTTGACGGGCCACTTTTCTACTTCTCCAAAAAAGACCGTTAGAGGTACTGTGCATCCATGGTCCACATCCATTTTATTGGCAATCGTCAAATCAAATTCATTCAAAATACAGGATTCTGCAATGTGCCAAGCGAGTTCAGCGTGTCCTTCTACGTCCGGTATTTCGCGCGGACCGTAGCCCTCATCTGCCGGTTTGAACAGGTCAGCCGTACCGATGGCAAAGGTGGGAATTAACTCCAATGAAAATGCCGAAGCATGGTCATTATACACCAAAATCATGACATCGGGTTTCAATTCTTCCAGCCATTTGCGAGCGGGCGGGAGCGCGTTGAATAGGGGTGTCCAGTAGCTGTCCTTTGTTTTGCCGTGGTCGGATGCCGCACCCACCGCAGGAACATGACTACAACCTATACCGCCGATTACTTTTGCCATTTTTTTTTATTTAGTGATTGGTTAATTGGTGATTG
>JAHDEO010000142.1 GCA_020628725.1 Saprospiraceae bacterium | reverse complement strand
CAAGAATCGCGATGATGTCTTGCAATTCTTTATAGCGTTGTAGAATGTTTTTCACACGCTGTGCAGTATCATAATGCTCGTCACCGATAATCTTCGGATCGAGGATACGTGAAGTAGAATCGAGTGGATCCACCGCAGGATAGATACCCAAAGATGCAATCTTACGACTCAATACCGTCGTGGCATCCAAGTGAGCAAATGTGGTTGCAGGTGCAGGGTCGGTCAAGTCATCCGCAGGTACGTAAACCGCTTGTACAGAGGTGATTGAACCACGCTTGGTAGAAGTAATACGCTCTTGCATCTGTCCCATCTCGGTAGCAAGCGTTGGCTGATAACCTACCGCCGAAGGCATACGTCCCAAGAGAGCTGATACCTCAGAACCCGCTTGTGTAAAGCGGAAGATATTGTCGATAAAGAACAAGATGTCACTACCACCCGCAGGGTCGTTTTTGTCGCCGTCACGGTAATATTCCGCAATGGTCAAACCCGATAAGGCTACACGCGCACGTGCCCCCGGTGGCTCGTTCATCTGTCCGAAAACGAAGGTTGCTTTTGATTTTATGAGGTCTGAATCATTCACGGTGGAAAGGTCCCAACCGCCTTCTTCCATAGAGTGGAGGAATTTTTCGCCGTAATTGATGATACCCGCTTCGAGCATCTCGCGCATCAGGTCATTCCCTTCACGAGTACGCTCACCTACACCCGCGAATACCGAAATACCGTCGTGTGCAAGGGCGATGTTGTTAATCAATTCCTGAATCAAAACGGTTTTACCTACACCGGCACCACCGAACAATCCAACTTTACCCCCTTTCTGGTATGGCTCCAACAAGTCAATTACTTTGATACCCGTAAACAAAACCTCAGACTCGGTAGAGAGTTCTTCGTACTTAGGCGGCTTGCGGTGGATAGAGTAGCGCGTGTCGCTTTTCGGTTCGGGCAAGCCGTCGATAGGCGCACCTACTACGTTGAACAAACGACCTTTAATCGCTTCACCCGTAGGCATGGAGATGGCTTCTCCCAAATCGGCAACTGCCATTCCGCGTGTAAGTCCGTCGGTAGAGTCCATTGCAATCGCACGTACACTGTCTTCACCTAAGTGACGTTGTGTTTCAAGTACAATTTTCTCTCCGTTTACTTTGGTAATCTCAAGGGCATTGAGAATTTCGGGAAGCTTCGCACCGGCAAAGCTCACATCAACGACAGGTCCGATCACCTGCTTTATTTTACCTGTATTCGCCATATTTTTATGATTGTTTGGACTGTGTGATTGTAGGATTGTTTTAATTCAAAAAAATACAATCAAACAATTGTACAATTACGCAATCTCATATGATTCTGAAAATCGCTGCAAAGGTAAGGGTTTACAAGGTAAAATCAAACCCCGTTTCACTTTTAATTCCCTGTAAAATCAGGTGCTTTGAAGGGCAAAATAAGACAACAAACAATTGGTCAGAAATTGCCGTTTTTTATAATGAGTTTTCTGCGTTTATTGGAATTTATCATGGTGAAAATAAAAATATGCGGTAGGGTGTTTTGCGGGTTTCGTGTATTTTTTATTCAATGTAAATTTATTTGACTAAAAAAAATGTAATGTTTTTTTAGTTAGAATTAATTTAATGCGTTTTTAGCGAACTAATTGGCTACGAAAACCGTATTTCTCCACAAATCAAGGGCAACTTCAACTCCAAAATCAACCTCAACTTCAATCTAAATTAATTCAAGTTGCGGATAAACCGCAACAGTCAATAGTCAGTGGTCAATAGTCCATAGGAATACGTGAAATTAACTATAAACAGACATTTATCTATGGACTATTGACCATCGACTATGGACTAAGTTGCGGAACGCAACTTGAGTTAAATTAATATAAAGCTATGCCTGAATTTCCAACCTTACACACGCCACGCCTCACGCTTGGGCAAATAGAAGTCGGTGATATTCCCGCGATAGTGAAGTATGCTAATAACCCAAATATATCAAAGATGTTGAGGAGTGTTCCTTATCCCTACGATGAGGATAATGCGATTGGTTGGTTAAACAGAATACGAACAAAGTTCGAGCAAAAAAAAGGATATGCATTTCGTATTAGTTTGACTAATGAGGATGGTTATATTGGAAACATTGGTATCGGTATCAAAGAAGCGCATCAAAAGGCAATGGTAGGATATTGGTTAGCCGAGCCATTTTGGGGCAAGGGCTATATGACAGAAGCTATGGCGGCTGTGTTGAAATTTGGTTTTGAAGAACTCCATTTGAATAAAATCTGTGCGACCGTTCTCGCCGATAATCCCGCCTCCGGCAAAGTGATGATAAAAAACGGTATGATAAAAGAAGCTGAATTCGTAGATGATGAGTTTAAAGACGGAAAATTTCTCACTATTATGCAATATCGACTCACGAAAGACGAATATAAAGCATTAAATAATAAATAAAAACCTTAACGACATGACTACATTTCCAACATTACAAACTCCACGTCTTACGCTTGGGCAATTAGAAGTCAGCGATATTCCAAGAATCATGAAATATGCCGACAATCCGAATATTGCCAACAACCTCCGCAATCTACCGCAACCTTACCGCGAGAAGGATGCTATCTCTTGGCTACACATGGCACGACAAGGTTTTGATAATGAAACCGTTTACATCTTTAAACTCGGTTTGAAAGAGACGAATGAATTTATTGGTGGAATGGGTTTGCACCTTAAAAAAGAACATCACAAAGCTGAGGTCGGTTATTGGATTGGCGAACCGTTTTGGAATAAAGGCTATGCTACCGAAGCCTTACGTGCTATATTGAAATTTGGTTTTGAGGAATTAGAATTAAATAAAATCTACGCGATGTATTACGATTTCAATCCTGCTTCGGGAAGAGTCATGGAAAACAACGGGATGATAAAAGAAGCTGAATTAGTCGATGATGAATTTAAGCATGGAAAGTTTGCAGCACACATTCAATATCGTCTTACTAAGCGTGAATATGAACATTTACAGAAATAAAAAATACGTCAATACGATACATTTATTATCGCATTGACGCATTGTAGCATTAACGCATTATTTACTTCTGAATCACAATGGGCTGTGTCAATACCTGCTCATCTATCAAAAACTTCGCAAAATACATACCCGGACTTACTGCGGATAAATCCATCGTAAATTCGCCGCCTTGCGTATTACCGATACGCTCTGTAGTGATGAGTTGACCTTGTGCGTTATAGACTTCGACCGTCAAGTTCTTGGTTTCTACGAGTGTAATGTCAAAGGCAAACAACCCTGAGGTTGGATTTGGGAAAATGCTGAGTGCATCAACAAATCCTACGGGTTCCTCTATGTTGATAACATCCACACGATTGAGCGCAGGGCGTATGTGAAGTGCCAAAGCAAAGCCGAGGTCTTCCAATTTATCCCAATTCATACCGTTGTCCAAACTTGCCCAAGTCTTTCCGGGTGTAAAAATATTATCAGTAGTAGAAACAAGTAAATTGGTATTGCCCACTTGCTCTACGCCAAAGACATATTCGCCTGCATCCAAATCAACTGTAACAGGAAAACTCAATGTATAGTCAACAGGACTACCCGAAGCACCGGGCGTGTCAATCGTCACAGGGTCCGTGGAAGCGATTACTGCATTAGGAGAACCATCTGCATTGACAGAGAGAATATGTCCCACGATAGTCTCGCCGGCTGCACCACCTATGGAAGATGTATTGATAGATGCTACACCAACCGACACAGCAAAATCGTAATTGTGTCCCAGAATATTACCCTGATTATTTGTACCGAGTCCATCCACGTAATTGCCATCATCTCTCGCATATTCATAATCTAAGTCATCGTCTACGCTGTAAATAATAGGAACACTTACTGTGTTATTTGCAGTGTTGTCGTCGCTTTCGTCAAGAGTAACAGAATACTCTACGGTGTAAGCTCCGGTTGTTGGAGTGAAAGAATTAGTTGATGTAAAAGCCTGAACTGCGCCCGATGCTATGTTCCCTACAACAGGAGAAGTATCCGTGAATACCACCCCCGAAGCATTAGAAACCGTAAATGTGACTGATACATTGGAAGCGTCATTCACACCGAGGTTGGAGACATTGGCAGTCAGATTCAAAGGCTTTTCCAATCCCACAGGTACGCGCGTATATTCGGTGGGTGGTGCATATTCTGCCAAAACCAAATCATAATCAGGTGGCGGAATAAAATTCACATTAATATCATCGTAATACGCCAAAGAGGTGCAACCTGCATCAAGACAAGCACCAAAGAAATTGATGGCATTGAGTCGGTTGAGTCCCGGTCCGCCCGAAGCATTGGTGTTTAATGCCCAAGTATGTACAAGTGTGCCGTTGTAGTAATATTCGCCCGTCATAGCATTGAAGTTGGCTACTACACGAGTTTCCGCCCACGAATCATGTACAATCGGAAATGGTGTCTGCACGGCATCAGTGATGATAATTGCCTGTCCGGTCACTTCATCCGAAAAATATACCTCGAAAGCCCAGTCTCCCTCAGTATTTGAGTAGTTGTGCTGGAAGTTGACGTATGCACCATTTCCCGAAGGAATATATTGCATAAATGTAATCTCATAAGTACCGGAATTCAATGCTCCCGTATATGCGACAATATCATCATCTTGTTCGATTTGCATGGATTTGGAACCGCTATTCGCATAATCATCGCTGATGACTACATTGGACGGTCCGCCAAACCAACCCACCCATTCAGCAGGGTCCCACTGGCTATCAAACGAACCTACATTATAGGATTCAAAGTCTTCAGAGGTAATCTGTGCATTCAGAAAGAAAGGAATGCACATAAAGCATAAAAGTAGCAGTCTTCTCATGTATTTTAGTTTTTGCAACTGAATGGATTTCTCTCTAATAAATCCACTCATTACTGTTGATGAATAAATAATATTCAAATATACGAGTTAGAAATGAGAAAACTGCAAGATTCGAGTTGCATGCAACTCGAAAAATTCCAAAAAACAAATTCCAAATTCCAATTCAGATGTATTTTAAGCAGTAAGCATCAAATAATCGACATTTTTGAACGTATCTTTTTTCGCCATACTTCAGCTATTTTTCCTCATGTCTCGGCTAAGCCGAGATAATCGTCAAAATGAGCTTCGTCTGACAAAAAAATACGCTGCTCAAAAAGTGTTGATTATTCAATACTTACTGCTTACGAGATATTCTATTGGAATTTGCGTGACTTATTCAATTTCAAAAACGGCTTCTAATTCATAAGTAATTGTAATAGGTGAAACGCCGCTTCCGTCCGAACCGGAGGCATTGGCTGTGGAGTAAAAACTCGTACCGTTATTATCATTACTGCGCCAATTATTGAATGACTTCACTTCCTTTATAGTTACAATATCGCCCAATTTCTTGCCTAATGCCTCTACGATAAGTTTACCATTGGCTCTGGCATTTTGAATGGCTTCTGTTTTGACCTGTTGTTTGTATTGGTCAACTTCGGTATGGCGCAAGTCGCTGATGCGAAAGCCGGAAATTGCCTTTCCCAGCAAGGCTTTTTGTCGCAAAGCTTCAATGACTGCCTGAATTTCATCTGCCGAATAAACGCAAACACTCAGAGTTTTACTCAGGTGATGATTGTGATAACGACGCAGATTCCTGTCGTAATCTCGAAGCAAAGTCACTGCCGAATGGGTGATATTTTTCTCCTTGACTTTCGCAGAACGCAAGGCATCCATCAGCTTTCTTTCTATATCTTCCAAAAGAACTCTTTCAGTAAAATTATTATCCGTCCAATATTCTTTGAAAGTGATTGCCAAAATAATTTCATTGGGTGAAAGTTGCAGCGTGGATTTACCTGAAACGGTAATCGTTTTGTCCTCTTGGGCGAATGTTTGTCCTGCCAATATCAGCAAGGCGGCAAATGGTACGAGAATATTTTTCATAATTTTTATGATTGATGAATGCGGTAAAATGTCTTAATTTTAGACAACAAAAAATGGTAAATTGGTTGGGTATTTAGTTCAAGTTGCGGACAACTTGAAAAATTCCAAAAAACAAATCCCAAATTCCAATTTTGACGTGTTCCGATAATATTTCATTGGAATTTGGTGCTTGGAATTTGGAATTTGCTCAAGTTGGCGGTTTATCCGCAACTTGAGTTATTTATTCTTCTTCTCTAAATTCATAACCCGCACGAAGAACTCGCTCTTCTATTTCCATTGAATCTATTCCCAAATCCCTCATTTCTTGTCTGATTTCCTCCAAATCATCAAACATCCAATGATAACCACCATCGGGCGGATACGGAAAATCAATATCATACAAAAAATTCCGAATGGCTTTTCGGGCAGCCCTTGTGTAACCTCCCATATATTTGGGTCTTCCGTCCGGATGTTTTGCTTCAAATCTCATGTCAGGAATATTTGTATCATAATGGTTACAATCCAGACAAATGCCTATGTAATTCAATGGATTTTCGTCTTTATCATAAGTAATAACAGCTATTGCCGGGTAATAGCAAGCTGCGCTATTGGAGCCGTAGCTTGAACGATTATTGAGAATGCCCATCAATCGTTTGAATTCTTCTTTTGAAATGACTTTTTCTCTTCCTGTTCGATAGGTAAAGAGCACCCTTGAAGGACATTCGCCCCGACAACTAATTTCATACACTTTTACCCTTTCAAAATTAAAAATCGAATCCATTGGATATCTACCCCCTTTTAGTCTTTGGTACTCCTCCATTCCGCTACGGATACGCTCCCTTTTATCATCCACTTTTTTAGGAGTGCTAACAGTTTGACTAACAGGCTTATTTGATTTGTCTTGTTCGATATTGCACCCAATTATTGCAATGAAAATGAGTATTGCTGCAAAATATTTCATTCGTTAAAAACGAAAATAAAACATAAAACTTGCCTTTGTGTTAAACCTTTCTATACACCATTCGTCTAACCGGCATAGAACTAATTCAACCGATTGTAAATTCCAATTCAAGTTCAGAATGACGGTTTCTCTTGAGAATTTGGAATTTGTTTTTTGGAATTTACAAAATTTCAATTTGTACTTATGACAGCAACGCTTACCTTAGCCATCAAGTAAATTGTTTTTGTGATTTTTAATTGATTTAAAAACAATAATTTACGCAAAAAAAGCATTATTCGCTTGACAGCTAAAGCAGTCATTACGGTTTACATGGTGAATGAATTCGCCTGTACGGTTTTTTCCCATTCGATGAGTTGTTTTTTTCTGTTTATTGACCATTTATAATTGGCTAATCCGCCATCGGTGCGGAGGACGCGGTGGCAGGGAATGAGGTAAGCAATATGATTTTGGGCAATGGCAGACCCGACGGCACGGGCGGCTTTGGGTTGGTGGATTTGTTGGGCGATTGAGGTGTAGGTGTTTTGTTGTCCGAAGGGAATTTGTAGGAGGAGGTTCCAGATTTTTAGCTGGAATGGTGTGCCGCTTAGAAGGATTTTGGCAGGTTTTGCCCCAAATTTAAAGAGAGAGACAGCGAGTGGCGCAGTAAGGTTTTGGTCTTGTTGAATGTGAGCGTTTACCCATTTGCTGTGAAGTCTTTCGAGGATAAATTCTCTATTATCATCTACAAAATCTAACATGCAGATACCTCGTGGTGTATTAGCAATCATACATTCGCCGAAAGGCGTATCGTGAAAACCGTAAATAATGTCAATGTTCGCGCCCTTGTGACGATATTCTTGTGGTGTAAGGGCTTGGACTTGGATAGGTGGATGCATGGTTAATTTTCGCTCAATTTAGGAGTTTCTTTCTCATTTTCCTCGTTTGATGTTTGTTTTTCTAATAATACATAAAATGTACTGCCTTCGTTTGGTGTGGAATCTATCCATATTTTGCCACCGAGTCGAGCAATGATTTTGACGCAAATAGCAAGTCCTAAACCAGAGGAATTGGTTCTGTTTTTATTTTGAAGGGTTTTGAAAGGCTTGAAAATGTATTCGTGGTATGCTGCCTCTACTCCAACGCCATTATCTGTTACGGTAAAAAGGTAGTTGTCTTCCTGCTCGGTCAAATTAACGGAGACTTCCGGTGTTTCAGATTGGTTGTATTTTATACCGTTATGCACCAAATTTTGAAGGACTGAAATAAGTTCATACTCAGAACTGTGAATGGTGTCGCTGCCTGTCGAATTATTAAAACTTACAACAGCATTTTTATCACTTATTAGTTGTTTTAAGTTTGATTCAACTTTTCTGTAAATGCCATCAATTAGTACAGGAACCGGAGTGAATGTCTGTTTCTTGTTGACTTCGGTAAAGGTGCCGAGAGAGGCTATGATATTTTGTAGTGTTTCGAGGTAGTTGTAGACGAATTTGAAGTAAGGGGCTGTTTCTTTTTTGAAAGATTCATCTTTGATTTTTCTTTCAATTAAATTATTAAAACTATACACGCCGCGTATGGGTTCTTTGAGGTCGTGTGAGCAGATGTAGGCAAACTGCTCTAAATCACGATTGATGCTGATTAGTTCGTCGTTTTTTTCTTGCAGACTTTTTTCTGCTTTTTTTCTTTCGCTGATTTCGGTGTTGAGTTTCTTATTATAAGCTGCGGTTTCTTTGTATCGGCTCACCAAACGACGGTTGTAAGCTCTGACGCCTAAAAATATCCCCAAAGCAGCCAATAGAATCACCGCTATTCTGAAAATATTGGTTTCCCAAAAGGCAGGTTTTTTAATAATTGTTAACGCTGCATCTGTTTCGTTCCAAACACCATCATTATTCGCAGCTCTTACTTTGAAAGTATAGTTTCCTGCGTCCAGATTGGTGTAGACTACGGGTTCGGTAGATTGGGTTGCCCGCCAGTTTTCGTCGAATCCTTCCAGTTGGTATTCATAATGATTTTTTTCGGGCGAATCGTAATTGAGTGCTGAAAAACTAAGTTCGAGCAGATAATCTCCATATTGAAGTTCTATTGCTTTGGCATTGACGGTACTAAATTCTTTTGTCTCTTTGCTATTCAAAATTCGGGTATCAGTGATGAATACGGCGGGTGGTATTTCATTTTTCAATAGTTCATCGGGTGCGAGTCTTATTGTCATGTTTTCGCCTGTAAAATATAACCTCTCTTCATCGTCCTTATAGCTTTTGCTATATCTTAATGACACATGATTAATTCCATAATCACTGTAATATATTTTGTAATCTTCTGTTTGGATATTATAGTTGACGATGCCCTCTTCGGTGGTCATCCATACGTCGTCTTCCGTCCAGTCGTATATATTGTGTACCCAAAGTTTATATGCTCCTTTCGTTTGGTCTATAAATTTTTCGCTTTCATATTCGTAAGACATGATGCCTACATCTGTTCCGAGATACATCCGCTTGGGGCTGTTTTTGAGTGTCACTATCTTGTTGGATATAAAGCCGTCTGTATTATTTACTTTATGGTTCTCAAATTTAAATTTATCGGGTAGTTGAGATTGATTGATTTGTGATTTGCTGATGATGGACAGACCGCCCCATGTGCTTATCCAAAAGTTGCCTTGATTGTCAAATTGGAAGTCAGAAATCGCAGCACCGGCTAAGGATTGTTCATCTTTGGGATTTCTCCTGTAACTTCTAATTTCATTGAGTTGCGTGTCTAATACTATAAGTCCTTTACCTGTTCCTACCCAGATTTTATTTTGGTAAAACATATACGTAGATATGAAGGTATTGTCGAAGTGTTGTGGGTAATCATCAAATACTAATTCATGCAAATAAGTATTGGTTTTTAGATTATAAACACCAATGCCATAGTCGGTCAGTATACATATTGTACTGTCTTTATTGTTTCTAAAATTGATGAATCCTTTTTTATCAATATGATTTTGCGGCAATCTAAATCTTCGACTTACGCTGTCTTTTTTGAAATCATAAGTATAAATAAAAGGGCTTTTATCTATTGCAAACAAAATACCTTCCGAGGTCATTATACTGGCATTGCCCTCACTTTGTTCATCCATTTGCATGAATTCAAACTGACGGGTTCGCCAGTTAAATTGGCTTAAACCCTTGGATGTGCATACCCATATAAGTCCTTGATTATCTTCATAAAGATGAAAAATACGATTATTGGATATGGAAAAAACATTGCTCTCGTCTGCACTGAAATTTTGAAATTGCAATTGCGGTTTATTCGATGTATTTCTCAGAAAAGCTGTCGTATCCGGCAAAAAATCCCGGCGAATCAAGTCCAATCCTTGTGTAGAGCCTATCCACAAATTGCCATAATTGTCGTTTATAATGCTGTACACTTGGCGGGTTTTTAATCTGTCTTTTTCCAGATACGTATGAAAGTTTAAGTTCCAATTTTGTTTTGATACTTCATTAGAAGCATTAGCCGGAACTTGCATATAAGTGAGTCCAAATTCTTCTCCCATCCAGTATCTCCCTTCTCTATCCTGATAAATTTCCCATATGATTTTATGGGCACTTTTCCCCGGAATCATAAAATTTCTAAAGGTGCTTTTTGCAATGTCTTTTTTATCCGGTAAAAACAAATGCAAACCACCGCCCCATGTGCCGACCCACATCCAACCGTTTTTATCTTGCAGGAGTGATAAAACGGCTTTACCTTGTAATGATGTCGGGTCATTTTCCTTTATTCTGAAAGTCTCGAAGCGTTCTTCTTCGGGATAAAATATATTCAGTCCGTTTTCAGTACCAATCCAAATGCGCCCTTCTGCATCTTCCGTAATACAAAGTATTTCATCTTGAGCGAGGCTATTGTCGTCATTGGGATTGTGTCGATAAGTTGTCCATGTATCGGTAGTGACATCTATTTTTGTCAAGCCTCCATGTCGCGTTCCTACCCATAGGAAGCCTTTACTATCATTATAAATACACTCAATAGTGCTTGAGTGTAACTTGTTATTTTTAATGTCTTTTTGGAATACTTTCATTCGTTTCATCGCATCGTATCGACACAATCCACTATTGGTGGCAATCCACAAAAAACCTAATTTATCTTTTACGATACCTTTGGTAGTATTACTGGAAAGACCGTCTTCTTTAAAGATATTTTTGAATCTGAAATCAGGGGATTGGGCGTGAAGTGCCACGCAACAAAGCAAGG
Organism: Saprospiraceae bacterium; assembly: GCA_020628725.1. GTDB lineage: Bacteria > Bacteroidota > Bacteroidia > Chitinophagales > Saprospiraceae > JAHDEO01. The sequence goes on along the minus strand of JAHDEO010000142.1, from coordinate 3,846 downwards.
TCAGTTGCAAGATTAGAAGGAGAAGGAAACAACGGAGTGTGACAAAATGCACTTTTACTTGTATTCTTGAAGGAAAAACAAATGAGACATATGATGTTGTACGATTTCTCGACTGTTAGGTTGCTACTATTTTAGTCAAGTTAGCATCTTTCTCGTTATTTTTCTCATCTGGAGTTTGATTTTCTACCAACACATAAAAAGTACTGCCTTCGTTTGGTGTGGATTCCAGCCATATTTTGCCGCCGAGTCGTTCAATGATTTTTGAGCATATAGCAAGCCCTAAGCCGGAAGAGTTGTTTTTGTTTTTGTTTTCGAGGGTTTTGAAAGGTTTGAAGATGTATTCGTGGTATTTTTCTTCTATGCCAATGCCGTTGTCTTTTATGGTAAATAACCAGCCCTGTTCTTCATTGGTTAAATTGACATGGACTTGTGGCACTTCAGATGTATTGTGTTTTATACCGTTATGCACCAGATTTGTGAGGGTTAACGTCAGTTCGTATTCAGAACTGTGAATCATCTGATCACCTGTTGAATTTTTCAGGTTCACAATAGCATTTTCTTTATTTATTAATTCTTTTAAATTGTTCTCTATTCTTTTGTAAATATTATTGACGTCTACGGGTTTAGGCGTAGGTATTTCTCTTCTATTGATTTCGGTAAATGTGCCGAGAGATGATATGATATTTTGTAATGTTTCAACGTAGTTGTAAACATATTTGAGGTAAGGAGTGATTTTCTTTTTGGTGGCTTCATGTTCGATTTTTTTCTCAATTAAATTACTAAAACTGTAAATGCCGCGTATGGGTTCTTTGAGGTCGTGCGAACAGATATAGGCAAATTGCTCCAAATCGCGGTTGATGCTGATCAGTTCGTCGTTTTTCTCTTGGAGGCTTTTTTCCGCTTTTTTTCTTTCGCGGATTTCAGCGTTCAATTTTCTATTGTAAGCTGCTGTCTTTTTATATCTGCTGACCAAACGACGATTGTAAGCTCTGACACCCCAAAATATGCCCAAAGCAGCCAATAAAGCCATCGCTATTCGGAAAAAATTGGTTTCCCAAAAGGCAGGTTTTTTTATAATCGTCAACTCTGCACCTGCTTTATTCCAAACGCCGTCATTATTGGCGGCTCTTACTTTGAAGGTATAATTTCCGGCGTCCAGATTGGTATAGACTACGGGTTCGGTAGATTGGGTTGCCCGCCAGTCTTCGTCGAATCCTTCGAGTTTGTATTCATAACGATTTTTTTCGGGCGAATCATAATTGAGTGCTGCAAAACTAAGTTCGAGCAAATAGTCGTCATGGTGAAGTTCTATTTCTTTGGTATTGACGGTGCTGAATTTTCTTTCCTTTTCGGTACTCAAAATTCGCGTGTCTGTGATAAATACGGCGGGAGGAATATCATTATCCAATAATTCGTCGGGTTCAAACCTGATAATCACGTCTCGTCCGGTAAAATATAACCTTCCCTCATCGTCTTTATAGCCTCTACCGTCGGATAACGCAACATCATTAATCCCATAATCACTATGATATATTTTATAGGTTTCGGTTGCTACATTATAGTTAAAAATACCTTCATCAGTACTCATCCATACCTCATTCTCTGCCCAATCATTTACACTGTGTGTCCATGATTTGTATTCATTATTCGTTCTATCAACAAATTTTTTGCTTTTGTATTCATAAGACATCAGCCCCCCACCTGTGGCAATATACATGCGAACAGGAGTGTTTTTGAGGCTAACTATTTTATTAGAAACAAATTCTTCTCCGACATTAAGTGTCTCGTAATTCTCAAATTTAAATTTATCAGGAAGGGGTGTTTGAGCTACTTGTGCTTTACTCAATATAGATATACCACCCCATGTGCTGACCCAAAGATTGCCTTCATTATCGAATTCGAAACCGGATATTGCAGTATTTATCAATGATTGTTTGTCGCCAGCCTCGTTGTGATAGTGTTTAATTTGATTGAGTTGAGGGTCATGTACCACAAGTCCCTTGCTGGTTCCTATCCAAAATTTATTTTGATAAAACATAAAGGCAGGTACAAATGCATTGTCGAAATATTCACGATGTCCCTCAAAGGTTAATTCATGTAAAAAAGTATTCGTTTTTATATCGTAAATACCAATGCCGTGAGCACTCGACAGACAAACTGCGCCATCTGGATTGTTTCTATAATTTATAAAACCATCTTTGCCTATTCGGTTTTTGGGAAGGATAATTTTTTTTATGGTATTGTTTTTTAAATCATAGAGATGAGGTTGTTGAGCTATCGAAAACATAATACCCAAAGGAGTCATGATACTGAGATTGGCATAATCCCCCTTGTCTATACGCATAAATTCAAACTGGCAGGTGCGCCAATTGAACTGATTCAAGCCCTTGGGAGTAGATATCCAGAGTAGTTCTTGGTTGTCTTCGTAGAGATGAAGGATGACATTGCTTAACAAGGAAAAAGAGCCGCCTTGGTCTGCTCGAAAATTTTGAATCTTTAGTTCGGGACTATTTGGCGTGATGTCCAAGAAAGTCGCAGTATCCGGCAAAAAATCTTTAGGCATTAGATTCAACCCTCGCATAGAACTAAGCCACAGGTTACCATGACTATCATTCAACATACTATATACTTGCAAAATAGTATAGCCGTCAATTTCTTGGTAAGAATGAAATTTTAAATCCCAATTTTGCTTTGATGCGTCATCAGAAGCATCCGCGGGGACTTGCATATACGTGAGTGCAAACTCTTCACCGAGCCAGTATCGTCCCTCTTTATCCTGATGAATTTCCCATATAATTTTGTGTTTATTTTCTCCGGGAATCATAAAATTTCTGAAAGTACTTTTTGAAATATCATTTTTATCAGGCAAAAATAAATGCAAGCCACCGCCCCATGTACCGACCCATATAAATCCCTTGTTATCTTCCAGCAATGATAAAGCAGCCTTACCTTGCAATGCCCTTGGGTCATCTGTGTCAATTCTAAAAGTCACGAAACGTTCTTCTTCGGGATAAAATATATTCACACCGTTTTCAGTACCCACCCAAATTCGCCCTTTCTTATCTTCTATTATACTGAGAATCTCATCATGAGCAAGGCTGTTGTTGTTATTGGGATTGTGTCGATAAGTCGTCCATGTATCGGTAACAACGTCTATCTTCGTCAATCCTCCATGTCGCGTTCCTACCCACAAAAAACCTTTACTATCCACATAAAGCACCTCAATCGTACTTGAATGTAATCCGCCATTTTCGGCATCTGCTTGAAATACTTTCATGCGTCCTTTTGCATCATAACGACACAAGCCATTATTTGTCGCAACCCACAAAAAACCCAATTTGTCTTTTACAGTACCTATGACTTTATTGCTGGAAAGTCCGTCTTCTTTGGTAATACTCTTGAATCTAAAATCAGGGGATTGGGCATAAAGCGACGCACAACAGAGCAGCGTCAGTTGCAAGATTAGAAAGAGAATGAACCCACGGAGTTTGACAAATTGCACTTTTTACCCGTATTTTTAATGTAAAAACAATATTGAGGCATGTATATTGTACGGGTTATTTGTCGTTATGTTGCCGCAATAATTAATCTGTAATATAGATGAAAATCTATCAGAAAGTCTGAACGACATACCACATAAATTTAACCCAAGTTGCGGATAAACCGCGAACTTGAGCAAATCTCAAATTCCAAGCACCAAATTCCAATGAAATTCGATTGGAACAAGTTAAAATTGAGATTTGGGATTTGTTTTTTTGGAATTTTTCAAGTTGTCCGCAACTTGAATTAAATTGAGTGTAAAACAAATGAGTTGTATTGAAAAATAAAAAAGAGTGAGTATAAAAA
>JAHDEO010000141.1 GCA_020628725.1 Saprospiraceae bacterium | reverse complement strand
AGTTGTACGAGTTCCATATTTAGCAGGAATCGCAATCTCACGAGTCGTAGCAGGTTTTTTCAACACTTTACGAGTAATCGTAGCAGTTGTACCATCAACAGGCACTTCACGCGTAGTAGCAGGTGTTTTCAACACTTTGCGTGTACGAGTCTCATATTGAGCAGGTACTTCAACTGTACGTGTAGATGCAGGCGTTTTGAGTACTTTACGTGTTACCGTTCTGTACTCAGCCGGAATTGCAACTTCACGAGTAGTAGCAGGTGTTTTCAACACTTTGCGTGTACGAGTAGCAGTTCTACCCGGTACTTCAATACGACGAACGCAACCACCATCAGCAGATGTTTCACCTTGGCAACCTTGAGGGATACGCTTAGTGATAGTCTGTGATTGAGCAGGTACTTCTACCAAACACCAAACGAGACAATCGTTAGGATCAGCAGAAAGACAGTTACGGTCAGCTTTACGACGTACCCACTTAGTAGTAGCAGGTGAAGTCTCAATAGTTTCAGTAATAGTCTCGTATTGAACTGGAATAGCTTCGTAGCGTACAGAAGGTGCTTCAGCTTCATATGTTTCAGTAACAGTCTCATATGTAGCAGGAACTACCTCGATACGTGAAGAAGCCGGCTTAGTTTCAACTTGCTCAGATACAGTTTCGTAAGTCGCAGGAATTACTTCAACGCGTGAAGATGCTTCAGCAACCAAAACTTGCTCTGTAACAGTCTCGTAAGTCGCAGGAATTACTTCCAAACGAGTACCGGCATCATTGCCTGAAACTGTTTCAGTAACAGTCTCATAAGTGGCAGGAATTACTTCCAAACGAGTTGATGCTGGCTCTACTTCATACTGCTCTGTAACAGTTTCATAAGTAGCAGGAATCACCTCTAAACGAGTAGATGCTTCACTTGTAGTAACCGTTTCAGTAACATTTTCGTATTCAGCAGGAACTACTTCAATACGTGAAGAAGCAGGCTGTGTTTCATACTGCTCAGTAACAGTTTCGTAAGTAGCAGGAATTACTTCCAAACGAGTAGAAGCTGGCTCTACTTCGTATTGCTCAGAAACAGTTTCGTAAGTAGCAGGAATCACCTCAATACGAGTAGAAGCTGGCTCTACTTCGTATTGCTCACTTACAGTCTCGTAAGTAGCAGGAATTACCTCAACGCGAGTTGATGCTGGCTCTACTTCATACTGCTCAGTAACAGTCTCATAAGTAGCTGGGATCACCTCTAAACGAGTAGAAGGTGCAACTGACTCATAAGTTTCTGTTCTTGTCTCGTATTGTGCAGGAATTACCTCAACACGTGAAGAAGCTGCCTCAACAACGTAAGTTTCAGTAACAGTCTCGTAAGTAGCAGGAACAACCTCTAAACGAGTAGAAGGTGCAACTGACTCATAAGTTTCTGTAACTGTCTCATATTGTGCAGGAATCACCTCAATACGAGAAGAAGCTGGCTTGATTTCGTACTGCTCAGTAACAGTCTCATACTGCGCCGGAATTACTTCCAAACGAGTAGAAGGTGCAACTGACTCATAAGTTTCTGTAACTGTCTCATAAGTTGCAGGAACTGTAGTCAAGCGAGTTGAAGCTCCTTGTGTCTCTACCTGTTCAGTAACAGTCTCATACTGCGCCGGAATTACTTCCGTACGATATGTGACATCTTTAACCAAGACTTGCTCAGTTTGAGTCTCATATCGGTCAGCAATCATACATTTTGCGTAACACTTGCCCGGCTCCGCGTTCGGCGGATAATCGCCCGGCTGTGCGATAGCAACTGTGCTGAGTGCCAACACTGCGATCAATGAGAGAATAAAATTGACTTTTCTCATAACAGTAAAAAAGAGTTTTAGAATAAAATTAAATTAAAAATATTTGATTAAGGACTAAATTCAAAATTAGTGATTTGGAGTGTTTGATATTTATGATTGTTGTTACATTGTTATTATTTTTTTGCTTCACAAAAAACTTACAATCACATTCTTTAGCACAATAATGAAACAATATGACAATGAAACAAGCGAACATAAAAAGCCGCCGCAAAGGTAGTTAAAACTTTCTAATTCACAGTATTTTCATTTAAAAATATTTTGAAAATATAAAAATGATAAACACTGTTTAACAAAATTTTAACCGGACTTGAAATGATGAAACATTATTTGGAATTAATGAGTGAATGACTGAATTTTGAATGAGTGAATGTTGCTCATGCTAAAATGCGATAGTGAGTGGAATATTGTAGCATTTCAGCATTGACGCATTGAAATATTCACTCATTCGCTCATTCAAAATTCACTCATTTGGGTAACACAGATAGCGTTTCATCATAGTGCGTGGCTCAATGCCGTGGTCACCACATTCGGAGATAGGAAGTACCTTTCCTGATTTAAATAAAATCTTGATTTCTTCCGAATGACTGTAACTACTTATAGATTCTTTTCCTTCAAAAACAAGATACTTTATATCTTTTTTTTCTATACCGCTTTTTTGTTTCGTCTTATGACGAATTTCCTTGATATGGTCACGACTAAATGGCTCGTTTTGTAATTTAATTTTCAACAATCGCCTGTGGATAAGTCCCTTTGAGAGAAATGATAATACGTAATCATCATGTGCACAAAGGTTTTTGATTGCCATAGCGATGTCAACGTCATCTAATTTTGCATAGTTTTCCAACAGATTATCTGTATGATTTTTTTCGTACAAAAAGAATCGTAAACTACGCGAAACGTCTAATTCGACACCTCTCTGCGCGAGTTCTTTCATTCGCTTAAATACGCGAATTACCATTTGCTCTGCACTCACTACCGTTTTGTGCAAATACACCTGCCAATACATCAAGCGGCGCGACACTAAGAATTTTTCTACCGAATAAATTCCTTTCTCCTCTACTACCAATTCGCCATTACTTACCGACAACATTTTAATAATACGGTCGTAACCAATCACGCCCTCATATACGCCTGTAAAAAAACTATCGCGATTGAGATAATCCATCCTGTCCATATCGAGTTGACTCGATACTAACTGATGAAGGAACTTTTTATGATATTTTCCCGTAAATATTTCAATTGCCAGCGAGAGTTTACCATCAAATTCGATATTGAGGGCTTCCATGAATTTCAAAGACAGGTCTTCATGATGTACATCTACAATCGAATGCTCCAAAGCGTGTGAAAACGGTCCGTGTCCGATGTCATGCATCAGAATGGCGATAGTCACGGCTTCCGCTTCTTCATCTGTGATGTCCACATTTTTGGAACGCAAAACCTCTACGGCTTGGGTCATCAAGTGCATTGCTCCGAGCGCATGGTGAAATCGGGTATGTAGGGCTCCGGGATAAACATAATGCGTCAGACCAAGTTGCTTTATACGCCTAAGTCGCTGAAAATAAGGATGTTCAATGATGTCGAAAATAATTCCGTAAGGAATTGTCACGAAACCATATACAGGGTCGTTGATGATTTTTTTCTTGTTCATTTGTAATTTGGTGACTGGTGATTAGTGATTGGTTTTTATTTTGCTTCGCAAAAAAATAAACGAAAATGAATTATTTACTCATTTATTCATCTAATCATTTATTCATTGTATCCGTAAAGATACACAACACCTTATAATACAAAATTGAGATGAACTTGTTCCGATAAATATCAGGAGAACTTGTATTTAAGTAGTACCTTCGTACCAACTCTAATTTCAATAACGAAGTGTTAAAAAAAATGGTTGGGTAGCCTGTCACGATTTTTTTTAGAAAAAATGAGAAGTTAGAACATTTCATTGCCAGAGGTCAGATGATGATTTACGAGTTTTCTCTGTATCGCATGATTTCGTCTGACTTCTGACAGCAAAGCGTTCTGACACCTAACATCTGATAATTATGTCAAACAAAATAAATCACGGAAAATTCAGGGTAGGTGATGTCTTAAAATTAAAAGAAGGCATTACCAACAACCATATAAAAGAAGGCGACCCTATATTAAATAGTCGCGGGAAAGTCCGAAAAATATATGGCAGTACGATACATCTTGAACTTGATGCTATCTCGTTACAGGAATTGCCCGAAGAATTGATACAGACTTACATGGATGAGGGATGGAGCGTGTATGTGCAGGCTATTTTGGAGGAATTTCTGGAATACGCACACCCACGAATGCCTGATGAGGCTGCCATTCGCGCACAAGATGATTTGATTGAACGGGTAGATACCAAAAACGGTGTTTCCAAACACCGCATCGAATACAATAAATGGGTACGACACTTTGAATTGAGCGAGAGATTTGAAGCATTGACTTCGGCGGAAAAGACCTTTACAAACCCTGCTTTGGCAAATTTTTATGATTACATGAAAAATCACGAGCGAAAAGTACCTGCCAATTGGACACCTAATTCGGTGAAAAATATCCTCACAAAATGGGCACCGCGAAAACTGGTCGGCAACGAACGAACTTTTGAATCCTTCCATAATATCATTCTTGCGTTTTTTGATTTTTTGAATGAAAAAAGCTACCGCGATACCAGTAAATGGTTAACTATCGTCGTTGAATCACGAGAAGCCATGATAGCAGCAGCACAAAAAAAAGACCGTTGGACATCTGCGAAAAGAGAAAGAATGGAAGCTATGGAAGCCGGGGTTGATATGGACGACGAAATGGAAATATGGAGCTTTTCAATGGGTAAAACACTGAGAGGCTTTGATGAATTAACCAATGAGTTGAGGGATTACCATGAAGGTATTGAACCCGAAGAAACGCCCGTGAAAGTCGATAAAAGACAATTTAAAAATATCTGGCAAAATCAAAAAATCACCGTACAATATCCTGACGGCACCATAAAGGAAGACGTCAAGTTCAAAGAAGTGAAAAATGATTTGTATGAAGGGCTTTGTGAGTTGATTAAGAAATAAAAGAAGTCAGACCATTTTATTGTCAGAAGAGAGAAGTCAGATAATGAAAATAAAATCCCGACAAAAAAAATCAATCACTAATCACCAGTCACGAATCACTAAAATGAAAATACACAGCTTCACCGACGACGCACTCGGCAATTTAGACGCCACAGCCATCGCCGAACTCATCAAAAACAAAGAAATCAAACCAAGCGAAGTCGTCGCAGCAGCGATAGAGCGAGCCAAAAAAGTTAACCCTGAAATCAACGCCGTCGTGACCGATTGTTACGAAAAAGCTCTTGCAAATGCCAACCAACACGCCGAAGGTTTTTTCGGTGGTGTACCCATGTTTTTCAAAGACCTGACCTGTATCGAAGGTTTGCCCTGCTATCATGGCACATCTGCCTTCGAGGGCGCAAAACCCAATACCAAAAACGACCCTATCGTGGAGCAAATTCTCGCACAAGGCTTCGTCAATCTTGGGACGACGACCATGCCCGACATGGGCTTGACTTGTTTCACGCAATTCCCGGATGCGCCACCTACACGCAATCCTTGGAACCTTGAATATGGTGTTGGCGGTTCGTCGGGCGGTTCGGCGGCATTGGTGGCGGCAGGGGTGGTGCCACTCGCACACGCGGCAGATGGTGGTGGTTCTACGCGGATTCCTTCTGCGGCTTGCGGTTTGGTGGGCTTGAAACCGACTCGCGGACGCATCTTGCTCTCCAAAATATTTGCCCAACAAATCGTGGAAGTTGCAATAGACGGTGTGATTACGCGGACGGTGCGTGATACGGCACATTTTTATGGCGAAGCCGAAAAATATTACCACAATCCCAAAGTCAAACGCATAGGCATGGTCACGAATCCGCTCAATCGCAAACTCACCATCGGCTTCACCGGAAAAGCCGCACAAGGACATGGCGCAGATGCCCAAATGACCGCCTATATGCACCAAGCCATCAAGATTTTGGAAGACTTGGGACACACCGTAAAAGAGGTCGAACTCCCTATCACTGACCAGTTGATGGATGACTTTAAATACCTCTGGGCAATGAGCGCATTTTTCATCAAGAAATTCGGTAAGTCAGTCGTACAAGCCCCTTTCGACCCCTCAAAACTCACCAAACTTACACACGGATTAGCAAAATTTTACACTAAAAATATGCTCAAAACACCCTTTTTCGTCCGCCGCTTACGCCGCACAAATCGCTTGCATGATGAGTTTATGAAATCAAATAAAATTGATGTTTTACTCACTCCAACGGTGACTCATCTGACTCCCAAACTGGATTATATTGACATGTCGGCGGATTTTGATGTCGTGTTTCCGCGTATGGAAAAATGGGCTTGTATCACACCTTTCTGCAATGCGACGGGTGCGCCTTCGCTCTCCTTACCACTACTTCATAATGAAGAACATGACCTGCCCGTAGGCATGTTATTTTCGGCGAATCATGGGGAGGATGGGCTGTTGTTGGAGTTGGGCTATCAGTTGGAGGAGGCTGTGGGGTGGAAGGGGATAGCGTAACACAGGTCTGCCACCTGTCAAGTGTTACATTTTTACCCGATTTTATGTATATTTGGAGAAAAATTTTGGTTTATGACAATTACAGCAAAAAAATCAAGGTTAATTGAGTTGATTCAACAAACAGAAGACGATAAAGCAATTGCTTTTGCATTAGCTCTTTTTGAAGCACCTAAAAATGTGCAGGTTGAATCATGGGAGGATACCCCCGAAATTGTGCGCGAAGGCATCGAAAAAGCTATCAAACAAGCTGATACCGGAGAACTCACACCACACAAAGAAGTAATGGCGATGTTTAGAGAAAAATATAAGGAATGAGGACACCACATCAAGCAGAATGGACTAATGAAGCCATTGATACTTACGATGACATCATTGCCTATCCATACCAGATATGGGGATTCGAAGTCGCGCAAAAACTCATTGACCAAATTGATGAAATTATCATTTTAATCGAACAAAACCCAACAATGTACCCTGCCGTTCCCGGCTTTCCGCAAATCAGAAAAGCATACATTTCAGCTAACATAACTCTTTATTATCGAATCAAAGCAGAAACAGTTGAATTGCTTTATTTTTGGAATAATAGAAGAAATCCTGCCGATAATCCTTTTGGTCAAATCTGATAATCCACCGTACAACAAGTATGTTATTTTCGGCAAATCATGGGGAGGATACGCTGTTGTTGGAGTTAGGCTATCAGTTGGAAGCATAGCGTAACACAGGCTGGAAGCCTGTTATTATTACGAGATTCAGGCTGGAAGCCTGTATTACTTTTAAAGATTCCTTAAAACCAACTAAAAAAACAAGAAATATGTTAAATTCCCCGTTTCAAGAAATAAATCAAATGTACGATATTATTGAAGAACAGGTGCGTATCCGACTTTTATCTACTAAAAAAGAGTTGGTAGTAAAACAACTCATCCCCATATTAACAACAGACTATAAAAAATTAGTAAAAGAAGATGTTGAAATTAATGTTCTTACTTTTATAAGAGACCTTGCCTTCGATTTTCATTATACTGTACTTCCCAGCACTGCTATAATTCGGCAGGAATACTGGAGTATTCATACAATTGATATAGATTATAGTGAGGATAGCGATAGTGGTATTATGCAATCTATTTTACGGAATTACAATTTGAAGTATGAAGAGGAAGAAGCTGACGAAGACGAAATATTTGACTGGATGTGTATTTGGCAGCAAGAAAATTATCATGTGGAACAAGAGTTTTTCTCGGAATGTTGGATAGAAGCGAAAAAAATTACCAATGCTAATTTCAAAGCAATTTTATTTGAACACGAATCATGGTCGTCCAGCTATGACTTGGATACAAAGGAGACAATGGATGAAGAGGTTTATCCTGCATATTTGGAAAAACAAGGTTTTAAACTGAAATATTATCATTGAAAAGAGTTTTTAGATGGTGCAGACGTACCAATTAATAATCACTAATTCGATGAATCAAAAATCAAAAATCCCAAAATCAAAAATAACTAAGATGATAAAAATACTTTGGGCAGATGACGAAATTGACTTGCTAAAACCGCAGGTCATGTTTTTGGAAAATAAAGAATATCAAGTCGTTACGTTTACGAACGGTTATGATGCGAATGAGCATTTGAAAGAAAATAACGACATCGACGTGATATTTTTGGATGAGAGTATGCCCGGTATGACGGGATTGGAAACGCTCGAAGCCATACGCGAACACGATGCGCACACGCCTATCGTGATGATTACGAAAAATGAGGCGGAAAATTTGATGGAAGAAGCTATCGGCGCACAGATAGCCGATTATCTTATCAAGCCAGTTAATCCAAATCAAATATTATTGACCCTCAAAAAAATTATTGAGTCGAAGGATTTGGTACGAGAGAAAACCGAGTCGGGGTATCAGCAGGATTTTCGGCAGATATTCATGGAGATTAATAGCGGCTTGAATCACGAAGAGTGGGCGGATATTTATCGTAAAATCATCAATTGGGAACTCAAGCTCGACGATGCGAATACTTCCGATATGTCCGAAATACTCGCCTCACAAAAAAGCGAAGCTAATGCTGAGTTTTCCAGATATGTCATCAAAAATTATTTAGATTGGATGGGGGATGAGGATGATGCGCCAACGCTATCTCACAATTTGCTGAGAAAACACATTTTCCCTGCTTTAAGTGACGATAAACCAACGATATTTTTATTGTTGGATAACCTGCGATACGACCAATGGAAAACGATCGAACCCCTTATGCAAGAGTACTTTAAGGTCGAAAATGAAGATTACTTCTACAGTATCTTACCAACTTCGACACAATACAGTCGCAATGCGATTTTTTCCGGTTTAATGCCCGCAGATATACAAGCGCATTACCCCGAAATGTGGCTTAATGATAATGAAAAAGGCGGTAAAAACATGCACGAAGAAAAGCTGCTTTCGGAGTTGATACGCCGTACCTTCCGCAAGCCAATTAGCATGAATTATACCAAAATTACCAACGCCGCCAACGGCAAATCACTCATCGACAATATCCAAAATTATATACAAAACGACCTCACCGTTATCGTATACAATTTCATCGACATGCTCTCTCATGCGCGTACCGAAATGGAGGTTTTGAAAGAACTCGCAGGTGATGAAAAAGCCTATCGTTCACTCACCAAATCGTGGTTTGAGAACTCATTTTTGTGGCAAGCTCTCCAACGTGTTGCCGACAAAGACATCCAACTCATCATCAGTACCGACCACGGCACAATACGAGTGCGTCAACCCTCCAAAGTCGTCGGCGACCGCGAAACAACCACCAATCTCCGCTACAAAGTCGGTAGAAATCTACAATACGACCGCAAAGATGTACTCGATGTTCGCGATCCGAAAAAAGCGGGGCTACCGACTCCAAATGTTAGTTCGACTTTCATCTTTGCGAAAGAAGATAAATTTTTCCTATATCCCAACAACTACAATCACTACAATAATTACTATAAAGACACGTTTCAACATGGCGGCATTTCATTAGAGGAAATGATAGTGCCGATTATTAAAATGTCCAGCAGAACGTAACCCGATTTTCGAATCGGAATAAAAAAATAAAATGTAGGGACAAGTCGCTACTTGTCCCTTTGTCCAAAATAAAATTCAACCGCAGGGGCAGGTCAAACCTGTTCCTGCGTGTCATTTTAGATATGAAAAGTAAGTTAGTAATCATATTTTCATTAATGTCCTTAGCGGCATTCGCCCAATATCCCGAAGGCACACCAACTGTCGGTTTGAAAGCCTATTATTCTTTTGATAATTGCGATGGAACGGACGACACGGGCAATGGCTCGGATGGAGAATTATTCGGTTTGTTGGATTGTGATTGTGGAGTAAGTGGTATGGCATTGGAATTTGACGGTGTGGACGATTACGTAACGTTCATCGGCGATGGATTGGTCAATACCTATTTTGATGATGATGATTTTACGGTTAGTTTTTACTACAAAAGTTACGATAATTCACCACGTATTAGCCTCGTCTCTAAGAGTGCCAATTGCGTGGATAATTTGGGCTTAGAAATTCGCCAACAAAGCGTACAAAATAACCTGCTTACAGAAATAGAAGAAAACGTCGCGCTCAACGAAGAACTCACTTCCGACCTTGACCCCGAACACTGTTGGCGTCATGTCGTATTGACTCGCTCCAATCGACTTATTAGCGTATATGTTGATGGTGAATTGACTAATGAGGTAACGAGTAACGCTGTCTTGGATATCAACAATAGTGCGCCGCTTTCCTTGTCAAATAGTCCTTGTATTGGCGTGGACGGTACGAGTCGTTTCAGAGGTTTAATTGATGAAATGGCAGTCTATGACGAACCGCTTACGGCACTACAAATCAGAGATATGTATCTTCATCCTGACGAAATTGGCACACGCGATACCATTCTTTTTCAAGGTAATTCTATCCAAACTTGGCTCACGCCTACCTGCGCGACTTCCTTCAATTGGTCGCCCACTACAGGCGTCAGCGACCCGACTATTGCCAATCCAATTTTAGCACCTGATACCACGACCACTTACACGCTCGCGATGACCGATGATGAGGGCTGCACTACGATAGACCGCGTATTTATCGACGTGATTGACCCTGAAGATTTGGATTGTGGTAATGTATTTCTCCCCAAAGCTTTCACACCCGATGGCGATGGTCTCAATGACCAATACGGCATCAGTAATCCACTCGCTATTTTTGATTTTCAAAGTTTCGATATTTACAGTCGATGGGGTGGGAGAGTGTTTAGTGCCGATACACCATTTGACCAATGGGATGGTACAAATAATGGTATCGAACTCAATCCCGGCATTTATGTTTACCAACTTAGGTATGATTGTAATGGAGAAAGAGTCGTCAAATCAGGCTCGATTACTTTGATAAAGTGATAGTTAAACTCAACGATTCTTCTTAATGGAAAAGGTCGTATTTTCGCTAAAGAAAGTACGACCTTTTTTTCTGAAAAAAAATGACACAAAAAAGTTCCGAAAATATTTTTATATATCGAATAAAAACGCTTATCTTTATCACATATTAATAAAACGCTAATTAATAATCCGTTCTAATCCGTTCTAATCCGTTCTAATCCGTTCTAATCCGTTCTAATCTAAAAGGGATTAAAACTAAAAACGGGAATTGATTTACACTTGAAAAACGGCGAATAAGGATACGGAAACGAGAATTACTACACTTTACCAACAACATTTCGATACCACAATACTGAAGGTATGACACACCATATGTCATGCTAACAGGTGAGGTATATTTATTTTTTTAACACATTAACCATACACTTATGGAAAGAAATTCGTATGCCTGTGCGCGACCTCACACATACCATACACAAGAAATACCTATAAAAAAACACCGCGCCTTCTCTGGCATGAGAAGAACACGGTGGAATAAGCTATTGTAGTTCAGCTTTAAAACAGTAACTACAAAATCACTTATCTTTTTTAAATAAAAATTTAAAACATGACAAACTTAGCAAAAACCATGCTGTTTATAGCAAACAAACTGTTCAATCTCAAAAAAATGATAACGATTACTATGCTGTTTTGCTTCCCATTTCTTATCCACTCTCAAGAGTTTTTGACGGAAATTATTCAATCAGAGATTTCGCCTACTCAGAGACAACAAGAAAAGTTGTTGAGGTTGGAGCAAAATCCGATAAACAAAAGCGTGACACCTGTAAGTGTTGGCAATTTGAGATCACTTCAAGATGGGGGCGTTTTACAATTAGCTATCCCTGGAAGAAGTGGTCGGGCATTAACGACCCGTGCCATAAGTGTACAGGCTACTTCTGATACAGACTTTACTTGGTATGGAGAGCTTACAGGAAGAGAACATGGTCATGTAACCATTATATCAAAAGATGGAGCAGTGTATGGACAGATTAATGTAGAAGATGAAATCTACATCTTACGTGACTTGGGCAACAGTCTAAACGTCTTGGTAGAACAAGACCCAAGCAAGTACGGACCGAGTGAATGTGCTACTCCTCATAATGAAGTGGAAGGTAAAACCGAAGAAAACTTACCAGACGGAGAACTCAAACATCACTGTATCACCAACGTAAGGGTACTTGTACTCTTTTCAGAGGCAGCTGATTTGGCAGGAAATCCTGAAAATGATGCTGACCTTTTTATTACTCAAACTAACCAAGCTCTCCGAAATAGTGATGTTACTTATCATGATTTAAACTTTGAGTTGGTCGGTGTAGAGCCACTACCTTGGTTTTTTGTAGAAACTCCTAATGATATAATATACGATTTACAACTAATGGGGAACTGGTCAGTAGATGCCATACGTGCCGAATTTGAAGCAGATTTGATAGTAACACTCACCGATGGTAATTATGAAAATAATGGGGCTTTTGGAGCAGCATGGGTTGATGATGTAGGTGATGCAGACCTTGGACATGCACTTGTCGAGATAGATGCTGGCGGAGGAAGATTCACATTTGCTCACGAAATAACGCATCTCTTAGGGGCTAGACACGATGACGACTCCGCTCCCGGCTTTGCTCACGGGTATAACTTTAGGACAGGTTGGTGGATCTTTGGTAAAGATAGAAAAACTATACATGCTGAATTAGACCCAGATAGTGGTGAATCAAGAATACAGCATTACTCAAATCCCGATGTTGAGTTCAAAAATAGGGCTACAGGAACACAGAGTGGAAATAATAATGCCCGTCAATTAAGAGATTTAGCATGTGTTGTAGCAGATTATATACCAGCAGAAGAACCTATGAGTATTAGCATCAGCGGTCCTTCAAAGGGTGATAATTACGGAACTTACACATGGTGCGCCAATGTGAATAACTGCGATAATGTAGCCTCCTACAACTGGGAATATAGCTATGACGGCTTTACCTATTTTGCTTTTGGTACTGCTGAATGTAGAACTGCACAACTTCCCATTGATAGAGATTTATTCTTGAGATTAACGGTTACCTGTACTGATGGTCAAGTCAGTACAGCTTGGCACAGCGTGATTAACGAAAGTTGGAATGGATGGGAGCTTTCTGTTGTTAATGATGATAGCAATAATAGTACACAGAGCGAATCTTCGGAAAAACGACTGGTACAGGAAATGAAAATTGAAGTGTTTCCCAATCCCTCGGCAGAGAATATCTTCATTATGGTAGAACTACTAGACGATGGTTTCACTAATGTCGAGTTATTAGATGTTAATGGTGTTTCCGTTAAATCATTAGCTTCGGATTACAGGAATTCAGGGCTGCACTATTATAATATGAATATATCCGGCTATCAAAGTGGTTTTTACATACTCAGAATAGAACAAAATGGATATGTATTTAATGCGAAAGTCTTTATAAAATAACATTTATGAAATACACATATTTAGTTATGACACTTATTATCTTCTGTTTGTGTTCTTGTAAAAAGGAGGAAGAAGGTTGTTATTTGGATTTGTGTGTTGATTGGGAAGTTTATACTTCCCAATCAACACTGAATAACACTACGCCATGGAAAGCTCAACACGTCTGGTTTGGCGACTTGAATAGTGGTAAAAAAATCATACACTTAAATTTTGCTAATGAGTTCGGGTATTTGAGAGAAAAAATCAGAATACGAGAATTCGATTTGGCATTAGGAACAATCCCACTGACAGCTGGGTGGGGAGTTTCGCCTCCTTACAGCGATGAACCTTCTGCTCACTTCAATACTTTTACTGCGGATGGTGATGCTTTGACAGAGTTTTATGATTTATATGATAAGGAAGGATTTGAAAATTATATCACAATCAATCGAATATCAGCAGACACGAGTGAAATAGAAGGGGAGTATCAATTATTTTTTGTTTTATCTCTTGATAGTCCTTCAAAGTTGGATGAATATAGACCTGATACCTTAGTGTTTACTAACGGAATATTTACTGCACGGAGCATTGATTAATTAAAAGCACAACAGCCAGAGTAACTATGAGAGTTACTCTGGCTATTTTCCAACAAAGCCATAGAATGATACGAACTAAAGTTTTATTTATACTGTTTGCATTTTTACACACTCTGTCAATATCTGCCCAAACCCACACCATCACCGGCTACGTCACCAACGCTGCTACGGGCGAAACCCTTGTCCACGCCAACGTCTATGAAGCCAAAAGCTACAAAGGCACCACCACCAATGAATACGGTTTTTACAGTCTCACGCTTCCTGAAGGCGAGGTGGAACTTAAATCTACCTACGTTGGTTATCAGACTTATCGCAGATATTTAAATATCACATCAGATACAGTCGTCAATATCAGTCTTGATATAGCGTCTCTGAAAGAAGTTGTAGTGACGGCACCCAAAGAAGAAGAACGTTTATTACAAGAAAACACACAGATGAGCAGTGTCAATCTACCAATGCAACAAATTGAAAATATCCCGACGCTGCTTGGTGAAGCTGACATTCTCAAAGCCCTTTCACTTACACCGGGCGTAAGTACGGGCGTAGGCGGCACTACGGGCTTGTATGTACGCGGTGGCAGCCCCGACCAAAATCTCATTCTATTGGATGGTGCAACGGTGTATAATGTAGCGCATCTCTTTGGGTTGGTCTCTGTGTTTAATACGGATGCCATCAAAAATGTGGAACTTATAAAAGGTGGTTTTCCGGCACGTTATGGTGGGCGTTTATCTTCTGTATTGGATATATCTATGAAAGAAGGCAATACCGAAAAAGTAGAAGGTGAGACGGGCGTCGGTTTATTATCTTCTCGATTTACAATAAACGGTCC
This sequence comes from Saprospiraceae bacterium, assembly GCA_020628725.1. Classification (GTDB taxonomy): domain Bacteria; phylum Bacteroidota; class Bacteroidia; order Chitinophagales; family Saprospiraceae; genus JAHDEO01. Next base: position 307 of record JAHDEO010000141.1, on the reverse strand, counting down.
GATTGATGACCGCACTTCCTACCTACTATCGGGTCGAGGTTCTTATCTGAGTTTGCTGACTATACCAAGCGCCATATTATTTAAAAACGGTGCAGCAGAAACCTATACCAACTACACGATGTATGATTTTAATGCTAAAATAAACCATAAATTTGATGATAAAAACAGGCTCTATTTTAGTCTCTATACAGGACATGATTTTTTTGTGGGAAAAGACCAAACAAGCGGTTTGAGCGAATTGTATTTGGATTGGGGAAATACAGCAAGCACCCTTCGTTATAATCGAATTTTTACACCTAAATTATAG
>JAHDEO010000140.1:5618-15006 GCA_020628725.1 Saprospiraceae bacterium | reverse complement strand
GATGTACATGTTAGTTTCGCAAAAGCGGTGGGTTTTAACCCGCCGTGAATCAATGGAACGATTTATTTATAAAAATCAATCAACTCCCAACCCGACTAACAAAATATCAAATAAGGTGATTGTCTTTCTTTTCCTTTTACGTAATCCAAGAACAACTCAAGTCCTTGGCGTTTGGGTTGGTCGAGTTGGTAATTAATGTATTTGGTGTAATAATCTTTGAGACTGAAATCGGGGCTTGAAGGTTGATATTTGTCGATGACTTTTCGGAGGTTATTCATGCCGAAACCAAGCGCGGCATTGAATTTTTCGATAAAATCATAAGGTAATTCCCGATTGCTCACCCAAGCGGCATACACAAAAGGCAAGCCCGTAAAATCTTTCCACGCTTTCCCCAAATCATATACAAACGGGTATTCATCTTCCAATCCAATCGTTCGGTCACCGATGACGAGGGCTGCTTCGTCAGGCGCGGCATTGCGCTCATAACCCGGCTGTGCGGGAAGGAATTTAGGATTGAGTTGCCAATAGTGTTTGAGTAATATCTTGGTGAGTTGCACAGAAGTACGTGACTGGTAATCTAACCACACATGGCGTACTGTTTCAAGCGGTTGACGGCTGTATAGGCATACCGTTTTGACCGCTCCTTCCGAGCCAATACAGAAATCGGAAATGATATGTGGTGTCTTTAATTTTGGAATGATTGCCACCGGAATTAAGCCCAAGTCTGCATACCCTGATGTCAGCTTTTCGGCACACATCGAAGGAATGTCCAAACTCAAATCCATTACCTTTCCCAAGCCTTTTTCGACCAAACCATATACAAACGGCTTAGTATTCAAATAGGAAACTGCTGAAACTTTTATCATGTTGTTTTAGTTGCGGGTTGCGGGTTACGAGTTACGGGTTGCGAGTTGCGAGTTTTTTCGCGTAGCGAAAAAAATACCCCGTACCCCGTAACTCGTAACTCGTAACCCGTAACCCGTTCACTCCAAATGCCTCGTGTCATTTTCCAATACTACATCGAATGTTTCCCCATCAAAAGTAGCTTTGAAAAGACCTGTGTTGGCATGTTTGTATTTCTCCATTTCGCGGGGATGTTCGTTTTTCAAAATTGTCATTAGGCAACGCATCGAGCGTCCGTGTGTACATACGAGAATGCGGTTTTCGGGGCGTGTTTTGAGGTGTTCGACAAATTCTGTGAGGCGGTCAATTAATTGGCGTGCGCTTTCGCCGTTTTTCATACTGGCATCCAGATTTCCGACCGCCCACTCGCTAATCATATCCATGTAGAATTTGCGGTCGCCCGGTGTGCTTTCTTTACCCTCGCTGTCTCCCCAACCTATCTCATTTAGTTGTTTCCATTCCTCCGTCGGAATTTTCTCATCAATAAAATCCGCTACTGTTTGTCGTGTTCTTTGAAGTGCAGAGGTAAACACAACCTCAAAACCCGAATCTTTGTAATATTCGTAAAAGGCACGACCTTGCGTTCTGCCCGTCTCATTCAATGACGAATCAATGCCACTGCCTTGTATGATGTGGCGTTTGTTGTAGTCTGTCTGACCGTGTCGTATGAAGTAGATTTCTTTCATATTGTGGGTAGAGACGCGATTAATCTCGGCTCTACAGTGATTGTTATTTGTAGCCAATTATTCCTGTTGCACATCCAAAAAAATAGCTTTTCATTTCTACGTTTAGCCCTTGATGCTCCAATTCTTTTTTGAACGATTCGCAGTTTTGAAATTTCTCGCAGTAAATTCCCAACATTTTATAGGCGTTTGAGTCTCCTTGAAATATTTTACCTATAATCGGGATGACTATTTTTAGATAAAACATGTAGGGTATTTTTAGTATGATATTTCTTGGGACTGATATTTCTATCATGGCGATTTGACCGCCTTTTCGCAGTATTCTTGTTGTTTCTTTTGCTAATTCTCTAAGCTGGTTTTTTGAAAATGTTTTCAATCCAAATGTTGATACAATAAAATCTGCTGATTCGGATGCTATTTTGTTATTCAAGATATTTTCCTCCCTTATTTCAACTTCCCATTCAACATTTTTTATGAGATGTTCCCTTGCTTTTCTATTCATTTCGGGTGAAATATCAACTCCGGTTATTTTTACCTTCGACCTATTCAATATCAGATGCCAACTCTCACCCATGCCCGACATCAAATCATATCCCTGCTTCAGTTCCAAACTCCAATTTATCTCATTAACACATTGCTTTCTCCATCTTTCTGTAAATCCAAAAGAAGATATATAATTTGTAATTCCGTAAGTTTTTGACATTCTATCAAATAAACGACTCACGTAGTTTATCTCATAAATATCTTCGTTATCGCTCGTATTCAATATTAGTGTTTTCAGGATAGAGCCGCGATTAATCGCGGCTCTACAGTGATTGTATTTTTAATTTACTACGGGCAATGCAACATATCCCTTATACACCTCCTCATCAGGAAATTGATATTCCGTATAGTCCTGAATGACATTATATATGGTATCGCGTTCGATGGCTTCACGGTTGACGCTGCGAATGAGATTCACCAATTCGCGAGTCGATAGGGCAGGGGACTGTTCTTCCGAACCTGCCATGGTGTAGATTTTTGTCGTATCGTCAATCGTACCGTCGATGTCATTCACGCCGAATGCGAGCGACATCTGCGCCGTCTCCCGACCAATCATGGGCCAATAGGCTTTGATGTGGTCAAAATTGTCCATGTATATCCGCGCTATTGCGTAATTACGTAAATCCTCTACCGTTGTGCTTTCGGGTACGTGGGAGAGTTGGTTATTTTTATTTCTAAATTTTAAGGGAATGAAGGTCTGGAAGCCGCCTGTTTTATCCTGCAATTCGCGTAAACGTTCCATATGGTCTACTCGATGTTTGAACTCCTCAATGTGTCCGTACAACATGGTCGCATTACTTCTGTGTCCTAATTCGTGGAGAATTTCGTGGATGCGAAGCCATTGGTCGGCATCACATTTTCCACCTGCGATTTGGTCGCGTATTTCAGGATGAAAAATCTCCGCACCACCGCCCGGCATCGAATCCAAACCTGCTTCAACCATACGTTTCATGCCTTCTTCATAAGAGATTTTTGCTTTTTTGAAAATATAATGATACTCAACAGGCGTCAAGGCTTTGATATGCAATTCAGGACGATGTGCTTTTATTTTTTTAAATAATTCTTCATAAAACGGTACATCATATTGCGGCAATACACCACCCACGATATGCACCTCTGTGACAGGTTCATTATCGTATTTTTTGACCATATCCAACATGTCGTCCATTGTATATTCCCAACCTTCTTCACGCTTCTTTATTAGGCGCGAATAGGAACAGAATGTACATGTGTACAGGCACACATTAGTAGGTTCAAGGTGAAAATTACGATTGAAATAGGTCTTACCGCCATGCTTGCGCTCGCGGATGTGATTTGCTAAAATGCCGAGATAACTCAATTCGGCATTTTCATATAAATAAACACCCTCGTCAAATGTAATTCGCTCATTATCAAGTACTTTTTGAGTGATAGATTTTAGTGTTGCATCCAAATTCGGGGAGTGGAGCAGCAAATCTAAGGAAGGTGCAGTCGATGTCTCTGTAATCGTATTCATATTATTGTTTAAACGTACAAATTTACCAATAAGTTTTGAACTTTCAATTTTTTTTGAAAGAAAAAGACGGGACATTTAGTCAATTCTCCGACAATCTATCATTTCAATGAGTGGAATAAGAATTTAGGAAAGCGAAATGAGCATGAATGTATTGTAAAATAATACATTTTTCTATAATTTTTTAGATAAAATAATTGTGATAATAATTTGATTATTTGTTGTTTAGGAATTTATTTTTGCATTATTGATTATAAATTTGCTCAAAAAAAATACACGATTCTTACGCAACTAAATAGTAAATTGATAAGTCCAATATTCTGAAACAACCGGAAACAAAAACTAGCCATTTTATCTTCCGATTGCCTTACTTCAGAATAATTCCATTTCACTACCATTAATTTTATAAAACCAATTAACAATGAGAAAAATAGCTATCTTACTATTAACGATGCTTACTGTAAGTACGGCGAGTATTGGTCAGAACGGACAATATGATGTCCGACTTCAATTCAACAATTATGATTGTGACGCCCAAGAATTACTTATTGATATTGATGTGAAAGCATCGTCTGTCGATAACGCATTTAGGATTGCCGAGCAAAATTATCGATTTTCTTTTAATGCGTCTGTGATAGATGATGTGAGGATTGTGAGCGAGGGAACACTCAGTGGTTATATTGAGGCAGAGGGAGAACTCGGATATTCATCCTATAGTACTCATAATATTGAAGGAACATTGGGTAATGTTGTTTCATACAATATTGAGCTTACAGGAGGTGACGGCGTTCTCGTCGATACCGCGTGGGTCAACGTCGGGACACTTGCTTTCCATGTTTTTAACCCTTATGATACTTTTGATTTAAATTGGTCTACTCAAAGCGATTTTCCGCCTACTGTTATTATTGGAAACTTTGAAAATGAGCTTTTTGAAGTGGCAGGGGGAATGTACACGAACGATATTTCTATTGATTCCTTTATCGAAGTATGTGCGCCTTGTCTGGAAGATATTGCGTTGACTACCCAAGAACAGATAGACGATTTTGTAATAAATTATCCAAACTGTACACATGTATGGGGCGATATTAAAATTGGACCGGAATCGGGCAGTAGCAGCGATATTACTAATCTTGACGGCTTGAATCAAATTGCTTATGTGGACGGGCTTTTGGAAGTGAGCAATAACACTGCACTCAATAGCCTCGCCGGACTCCACAATCTAAATACTGTTGGCGGGCGCGTACATATTTCCGGCAACACAATACTGGATGATATAAATGCCATGGAAGATACGGATTTGTCGGGGATTGTCGATTTGTCAATTTTTGATAATCCTAATCTCGCTATGTGTGATATTACGAGCGTATGTAATTATCTTCAGGATTTGGGTGAATATACTATTTATAATAACGCACTGGGTTGTGAGAGTTTCGATGCGATTATAGCATTTTGTACTTACCCATTATCTTGCTCAGATAATACCCTTACATTCACTACACAAGAACAAGTGGATGATTTTGTAGCGAATAATCTTAATTGCAATATAATTTCGGGGAATGTGGTCATAAATTCATCCGCAATTTCACCAATAACCAATCTAAACGGGCTGAATGAGATTACATCCATAGGAGGAAATTTAGAAATTTCAGGTAATGACTCGTTAGCCAACCTCACCGGATTGGAGCAACTCACATCTATCGGAGGAGACTTGATTATCCAAGATAATTTAGGACTCACCAGTCTGACCGGACTCAATAACCTGACAGCCCTTAACAACCGTTTAGATATACGCAATAACACCACTTTGGATGATATAAGTGCCATCGAGAATACGATTTTGTCAAGTATATCTTATTTACGTATTTATAATAATCCCGAACTATCGGTATGCAGTATCACAAGTATTTGCAATTATATTCAGATTTCACAAACAGCTTCAATTGGTTTGAATGCACCGGGGTGTGAAAGCTATTCGGAGCTGTATGATTATTGTAATTTTCCGGTCTTTTGTTCGGATAGTATCCTGTTATTTACCACACAAATACAAATAGACGATTTTGTGGTGAATAATCCTGATTGTATCGAGATTTTTGGGGATGTGATTATAAATTCATCTACCGTTTTCCCCATAACCAATCTAAACGGACTGAATCAAATTACATCCATAGGAGGAGATTTGGAAATCTCAGGTAATGACTCATTAGCCAACCTCACGGGACTAAGTCAACTGACATCTATCGGAGGAGATGTAGTGATTGAACTAAATGATATGCTTTCTAATCTTGATGGACTCCATCAATTGACATCCATTGGTGGCGATTTGACTATCCAATACAATTTCGGACTTACCAGCCTCACGGGACTTGATAACCTGACAGCTCTCAGCAATCGCTTAGATATACGCGGCAATACCATTTTGGATGATATAAGTGCCATCGAGAATGCGAATTTATTAGGCATATCTTATTTACGTATTCATAGTAATTCCGAGCTTTCAGTGTGCAATATCACAAGTGTTTGCAATTACATTCAGATTTCAGAAACGGCTTCGATTGGTTTGAATGCGCCGGGCTGTGACAGCTATTTGGAGTTGTACGATTACTGTAATTTTCCGGTCTTCTGCTCTGATACTACCTTGTTATTTACCACACAAATACAAATAGACGATTTTGCGGAGAATAATCCCGATTGTACAGAAATTCTGGGTAATGTAATCATAAATTCATCTACCAATTTTCCCATAAATAATCTAAATGGGCTGAATCAAATTACATCAATAGGAGGAGATTTGGTAATTGAAGAAAATCCCATGCTACCAAATTTGGAAGGGTTAAACCAATTGGCATCCATTGGCGGTAAAATGAATATAGAACACAATTCCGCGCTTCTCAGTCTGAATGGACTTGATAACCTGGCAATTATTGGCGATAGTTTGAATCTATACTATAATGTATTTTTGAACGATATAAGTGCCATTGGGAATGCGGATTTATCAGGTATTTCCTATTTACGTATTCGGTATAATTCCAATCTTGCGGTATGTAATATTCCAAGTATCTGTGGCTACCTTCAAGTTTGGGAAGGGGGAGTGATTGCTTCAAACGACCCCGGCTGCGACAGCTACGCACAGGTATACGACCGCTGTAGTTTTCCTGTTTTTTGTTCGGATGATTCCCTGATATTTACCACACAAAAACAAGTAGATGATTTTGCCATGAATAATCCCGACTGTACCGAGATTCCGGGTAATGTAATCATAAATTCATCTACTTTTTCCCCAATAACTAATCTGAATGGACTTAGCCAGATTACATCTATTGGCGGTGACTTGACTATCAACTCCAATCCAGAACTCGAGAGCCTGACCGGACTCAACAACCTGATAATTCTAGGCAATACCGTAAATATATACGACAATACAGCGTTGAGTGATATAAGTGCTATGGAAGATGCAGATTTATCAGGTGTATCTTCTTTGTCTATTTATGATAATCCCAATCTTTCAATATGCGGTATTACGAGTATTTGCAATTACATTGAGGCTTCCGGCGATGCCTCGATTTATTCAAACGCATCGGGTTGTAATAGCTATATACAAGTGTATGATTCTTGCTCTTTTCCGGTTGCTTGTTCAGATGATCCTCTGCGATTTGCGACACAAATGCAGGTGGATGATTTTGCAATTAATAACCCCGATTGTAGTACGATTTCAGGTAGTATATACATCATTTCATCTGTAAATTCTCCGATAATTAATATAGACGGACTTAGTCAGATTACATCCATTGGAGGGGATTTAATTATTGAAGACAATCCCGCATTACAGAATTTAGATGGGCTAAATCAATTGGTATCCGTTGGTAGTAATTTGATTATTGAAAATAATCCCGAACTCGACAGCTTAAATGGACTGAGTGAAATGACATCCGTCGGAGGCGATTTGATAATTCGACAAAATGACGACCTGTTTAATTTAGAAGGATTGGATAATTTAACATCCCTTAATGGGGATTTGACTATCGACGATAATTTTCGACTTATCTACCTCGACGCGCTTAATGGGATGACGTCCATCGGAGGCAATCTAACGATTCGAAAAAATGCAGTATTGACTTTGGAGGGCTTAAATCAACTGACATCTATTGGTGGTAATTTAACTGTCGAAGGTAATAATCTACTCACCAGCTTTAGCGGACTTGATAACCTGACAACCATTGGCGATGCTTTGGAAATACTTAATAATTGGTCGTTGAACGATATAAGTGCCATAGAGCAGGTGGATTTATCGAATATATCCTTTTTGAGTATTCAAAATAATTTCGTTCTTTCGGTGTGTGGTATCACGAGTATTTGCAATTATATTCAGACTTCGGCAGCGGCTTTGATTGATTCCAATGGAGTGGGCTGTGAAAGCTATGTCCAAGTATACGATTCCTGTAATTTTCCGATTTCCTGCTCAAATACGAGTTTGATATTTACCAGCCAAACGCAGATAGATAGTTTTGCAATAAATAATCCTAACTGTATAGTGATACCGGGGAATGTTGAGATTCGTGGAAATATTGAACCTAATTCCATTACCAATCTGGACGGGTTGGCACAAATTAATTCAATTGGCGGTAATTTGAAGATTTTATATAATACTGCACTTACCAACCTTGATGGACTGAGCCAACTCACCTCTATTGGAGGGGATTTAGATATTTCAGGCAACTCTTCAATCACCAACCTGTCAGGTTTACATAATCTTATGAGTATTAATGGATGGCTTCATATAGGATTCAACGATATGCTCACAAGTGTAGGGGCACTATCGGGACTGGACTACAACACGATCAGTGTTTTAGGGATAGTAGACAATGGAATGTTAAGCAATTGTTCTAATCAAATGATATGTAACTACCTCACAAATGGTGGTGCATACTACTTATACAATAATGCTCCCGGTTGCAATGGCTCTGCCAATCAAATCTGTGGTAGCCTACCCGTAGAAATGATAAGCCCGCTATCTGTTCGTCTCGAAAACCAAAATGCTCTCCTCACATGGCGCACCGAAACCGAAACTAATAATTCAGGTTTCGAGATACAACGCAGTCAAGATGGAGTCAACTGGGAACGTATCGGTTGGCAAGCCGGACAAGGCACAAGCACGACTTCACATGCTTACACATACGTAGATGAAAACCCACACACAGGCATCTCCTACTATCGACTCAAACAAGTGGATTTTGATGGGCAATTCAGCTATTCTAATACTGTTAGTTTGGATTATAGTCGTCCGCAGGTAAATATTTTTCCTAACCCGGTAAAAGATAAATTATACATTCATACAAATGACTATAATGTTGATAATGTACTTATGTTTAATATGATGGGGCAAGAAATTAGTGTTCAACTTAGCAATAATAAGATTGATGTAGCTCATCTTCCGAAAGGATTATACACCATAAAAGTCATTATGGGCGAGCAGTATATTTGTGAGAAAATTGTGGTAGAATAATCCCACCGTACCGACGACTTCACAGGGTGAACGCGAATACTGTAATGACTGCTTTAGCTGTCAAGTGAATTATTATTTTGATTTTTAAATAATTAAAAAAACAATAATTTACGAAGATGTTTTTTAACTGCTTGACAGCTAAAGCAGTCATTACGGAGTTGCCGTTCACTCTGTTCAGCCGTCGCGGGGAATTATGTGGCGGCTCAGGTTGTCAATACATCTACTCCCCTTGCATTTCCAAAATGCAAGGGGAGTTTTTCTTTTTAT